>MAXL01000083.1 GCA_001751005.1 Desulfobacterales bacterium S5133MH16 | reverse complement strand
TTGAAAAATGTCCAATTTTGTTCAAGGCCAAGGAAGGCGATAATTTTAACCACAGGAATACATTGAGTATTTTGAGGATTAAAATTTGAGCCTGACGCAGGAATTGGGCAAAAGGGGGCGTTTTGCAAAGGTCTCTATTCGTTTAAAACCGAAGGTCTCGAAAAAAAATGCCTGGGCCGTATCAGTGGGAGGCTACATTTTCTCGCACAAGTTGTCGGGTTACGACCCAGGCTGTTAAAACAATTACCCCCAAAAAAGGGGAAAAAATTTATTTTGGATGTTTGCTAACAGAATTAAAACAACTAATCAAGGATTTTTTTAAAAAAAATATAATTTTTTTTTAATTAATGTCTATCCGCTTTTATAATATGCTTTTTCGTTTTTGCTTTTAAAAATAAATTATATATGCCCATCAGGATTCCTTCCGGTAGAAAGACGAGCACCAGACAGAGAAAAACACCATATGCAATGATGTGATACTGTTTTGCAATGTGGAGTGCTTCGGAAATACAGGTAAGAACCCCGGCACCTAAGAGCGACCCCCAAAGACTTCCCATCCCGCCAACAATAACCATGGTGACTACCTGAATGGAATAATAGAAATCGTAAGAACTGGGGCTGATAAAAGTAATGTAGTGGGCATAAAGGCTTCCGGAGACGGATGCGAACATGGCGCTCAAGACAAAAACTTTTACTTTGTAATCGGCGGTATTAACTCCCAGGGAGTTTGCAGCCACTTCACTGCCGGATATGGCGCGTAAGGCTCTACCTACCCTGGAGTTGATCAGATTTCTGGCTGCCAGCATGCACAAAAAAACAAAGCTCCAGATCAGGTAAAAATTTTTCAGATCATTATCAAAGGCCAATCCGCCCATAGTTAGTGGCGGTATTCCCATCAACCCATCGTGCCCACCGGTGAACTGCTCCAGCTCACCCATGAGGATATTGATAATAATACCGAACCCCAGAGTGGCCATTACCAGATAGTGACCCCGGAGCTTTAAGGACGGATATCCGATCAGATATGCGACAGCTCCCGTGGCCAGCATTCCCACCAGCATGGCCGGCCATAAAGGGAATCCATAGTTCACGGTTAGTACTCCCGAGAAGTAGGACCCCAGGCCATAAAACGCAGCATGGCCCAATGAAATCTGTCCGGCAAATCCTATCAGCAGGTTCAGCCCCACAACCACAATGGTATTGAGACCGATTACATTCAGAACAATTAAATAATATTTGCTTTCCACAAACAATGGAAGAATAATAATGATAACGGCCAGTGCTCCGAAACCGATAATGTCTTTTTGCTTCAAAAGAGAGTTCAATATTTTTCAGATATAAATTTGGTGGTTTCGTAAATTCTATAAGTTATTCATTCTTTTTGAGAAATTCGCGTTAAACTCTTTCCGATTCTCCATACCCCATGATCCCTGTGGGTTTCAGGAAAAGAACCAAAAGGAGAACGAAAAATGCGATGGCGTCTTTATACTGAGAGGATACCAGGCCTGCACCCAGTGATTCCAAAAGACCCAAGATTACACCGCCCAGTATTGCACCTGCAAAGTTTCCGTATCCGCCGAGAATGGCCGCGGCAAACCCCTTCAATCCCAGCATGATTCCCGTATCATAGGACGTCGTGGAAATCGGCGCTATTATTATCCCGGCCACTGCACCCAAGGCGCCGCTGAAGGCAAATGAAAAAAGTGTCATACGATTCACCGAAATGCCCGCCAGGGCAGCCGCTCTTCGATTAACCGCTGTTGCCCGCATGGCCTTGCCCATTAATGTTTTCTTAAAAAAATAATGGAGCAACAGCATTACCAGCACGGTAATCGCAAATACCCAGATATGTTGGGGCACGATGGTTCCCCCTCCCAGGAGATGGATCGGGTTTTCGCCGGAGAAGGCAGGGACACCGACATTGTCGGTCCCCCAGACCTCCTGAGCGGTTCCCCGAAGAACTTCCGATAGCCCGATTGTCAAAAAAATAAGAATGATGATCTCTTTTGACCGGGCATGCCGTATGGGTCCTATCTCTATCAGGGCCCCGATGAGAGCAACCCCGGCCGTTGATATAAAAAAGGAAATAATCAACTTAACCTTGAAAAGAACGACCAGGGTGTACATAAACATGCCGCCAAGGGATATGAATTCACACTGGGCAAAATTGACAATTCCGGTGGCGTTATGGATAATATTAAACCCCATGGCCACAATGGCGTAAATAGCGCCAATGGTCAAACCGGTAACGATATACTGCGCGATTTGTTGTGAAAAATCCATAAATGTCAACCTTTACTCTTCCCTCCCGTAACCCTTTGGGTCAGCGGAGGGAAGAGTGGGACCGGGTAACCTTCTAATCAAGCAGTGTCCAGCTCCCTTTGGTGGCCTTGATCATAACAATGTCTTTCATTGATAAGCCGTTATGATCCTGAGGGGTTATATTGTAAATACCGCTTATACCCACATACCCCTTGGTATTTTCGATAGCATCACGGATTTTAGCCCTGTCGGGGCCGGCCTTTTTAATGGCATCAATAACGATGAAGGCCGCGTCCGCTCCATAGGCGACCATTGTTCCCGGTTCATGGTTGAATTTTTCTTTATATGCCTTTACATAGTCTAGAATCTTCTTTTTTTGGATGTCGGTGTCGGGAAGTTGATCCCCTACTACAATTTTGGTAGAAGGCATCATCACGCCCTCTCCGGCCTCTCCGGCAACCTTCCAGAAGATTGGATCTCCGGCGCCGTGGCATTCAAACAGAGGCGCCTTAATCCCCAACTGTTTGACATTTTTGGCAATGATTCCCATGGCAGGACCCACAGTCCAGGCGATGATTCCGTCAACGTTTTTGGCGTTGATGTGGGTCAACTGGGCGGTGATATCAATATCCTTGGGTTGAAAGGCTTCCTGGGCAACAACCGTTACGCCATACTTGGGCGCCTGAACCATTACGTTCTTGAGGCCGTCTTTTCCGAATCCTTCGTTGGAATAGAGAAATCCTATGTTTTTGATGCCGTGTTTGCTCATATACTGGCAGATCTTACCCATTGCATCGGCAGCCTTATACGGAGATTTAAACGTCCATTTGGGCAACGAGGTTGGATCCTTTTTATCGAGAGGAGCCTTGAGGATAACATCTCCTCCCGAATGCATGAAGGTTGGAATCTTTTCCTTTTCAATGAATCCTCTCATGGCCATAGCCGTTCCGGTAAGTGTCGGTCCGATTATCGCCACCACGTCTTGGGATTCCAAAACTTTTTTCAGGGCCATGACCGCTTTGGTGGGATTGCTCTCCGTATCTCCCATCACCATTTCCAGCATGCGGCCATTGATGCCTCCTTTTTGATTCACATCATCTATGGCAAGTATTACGGCATCCCGCTGGGATGTTCCAATATGAGCGCCGCGGCCGGTTAGAGCAAAAATACCCGCAATTTTAATGGATTCAGCACTATAGCAGAGTGGTGATCCCAACATAAAACTGACAGCCAGAGCCCCTACAACAATCGTCAAAAATTTTCTTTTCATTTTTTTCCTCCTAACCCGGATAAACCGGAAAAGTTACAAGTGATCTAAAGTTTGAAGTGAACTAAAGTTAAGGAGTCGCCTTGCCCCGACTTTTATGCAAATTGGCAGTATTCCTTAATTTTAGGCACTTTAGATCACTTTAGGCACTTCACACTTAATTGTCTAAGCAATTTTTTGCCACAAAATATACAAAATTCACAATTAAGCGCCTAAAAACATGGATCACGGGGTAAAAAGGGGGCAAAAATTTCTTCAATAACACGCCTTATCGCTTGCGGGGTTTTCAG
>MAXL01000082.1 GCA_001751005.1 Desulfobacterales bacterium S5133MH16 | reverse complement strand
GTTCGACCTTCTGCTTCATCGCTTGCGTAGCAGCCAGATTGCTGTAGGGGCTACCAAAGACCAGAATGGGCCCATTAAGGCAGCCCATATTCTGTTGAAAAGCTGTATTCATATTCGGACCGGCATCTCTTTTATATATGTTCGTTTAGTAGACATCTTGCCGCCAATCCAGTAAAGCAGGCAGCCAGAGAAAAGCACGCCAAATGAGATTATAAGTAACTTGGTATATTTGTGATATTCCCCAAGCCAATGGGTGTACCCCGATGACTCGACAAAATATAAGGCTGCGCTGCCGACTGCGATGACAAAGGCTGCCACATAACTCCACACTGGAATGTCTTCACGCCTTCCCCAGAGCGAAAAGAAAATAACAGGTGCAAGATACATGGAAGCGGTGCCGCTCACAGCTACAGCGCTGAAAAGATCTTTGTTGCCCCAGAACACGAGCAACAATCCGACCAGCATGAAAAACGCCATGATCAAACGGCCGTTGCGTAAGTTGCTTTGGAATAAACCCATATCAACGGCAATCAATTTAGCTGAACTGGAAAGAGTGCTGTCCAATGTCGACATCGCTGAAATCACCAAAGCGGCATTAAACACCAACATAGGGGAATTTCCCAACAGGCGCAGCAAAACCGTATTCATGGACTCAGACGAAACAGCATTTGCACCGGCAATCACGCCAAGGCTGCCAAAAGCGATAATGCATAAAATGCTGATCCAGGCCGCATGGAGGAAACTTTTTCTCGTTGTGTCTCGATCTGCCAGAAAGCCACGGTCCATCATCACCGGATCATGCATGGGATAGCTCCAGACCTGTAGAAAAGCCACGAGAAGCAGAATTGGACCAGGCTCGTCAATCCGGAACGGTTTGAAGCAGAGATTTTCAAAACTGAACAGACCGCTGCTGACCGTGAGAATGAGAAGGATTAGCAGTGTCACCAAAAACACCAGCATTTGAAACACATCGGTACGTAAAGATGCTTGCAGGCCTCCGAGCATCGAATAAAATAAGGTCACGGCGGCAAAACTCAGAATGGTCAAGGTATAAGCATTCGATCCTGCCGCACCAAAAAGGATCCCAATGACCAAAAGATTTGCGAACACTTCGCTCACCAGGCGGATGCCAATCACGAAATTATAGCACCCTGTCCCCCAATCCCCGAAACGATCGTACAGGAACGACTGGACGCTGTTATAGCCATGTTGAAACCGCAGGCTGTCGACGATACGACCGCCCGTTAGAAACGACAGATAATAAAAGGCATAGGCCAAGGTTCCCCAAATGCCATAATAAAATCCGAGAATGGCAGCATTCATCAAGGACCGGGCAAAAATCCAGGTTGTGACCTGGGAAAAAATAAGGGTCCATAGACCAGGCTGCTGCCCTGCTTCTGTTAAACCACGGAAAAAAGTCGCTTCATTTTTGGCTTTAGGCGAAAGGCAAATAGAAGAAATGGCAATAACGCCGGCAAAAACGGGCAAAAAATAATTCATTGTCAACACTCCAGTCAGCCGGATTGTTTTTGAATCTCCGCTATATTTTTCTAATAGACCGCATTTATTATATCTGAATATCTATCGTAGAAATTCATCTAATATGCATTTAAAATGATCTAACGAAAGTTACTCGATTTCAATAGGAATCCGGGTGAGGTCAAAAAACATTAGAATTTCTTCATCTGATAATGGATCTATACCTGGGTCAAGAAGAAGTATTCTGTCATATCTTCCTAAATTCCATTTATTCGGATTCGTCAAAATTCTCATGCAGAAAATGTTTAATGCGCTTTAGAGCCTCATGAGGAACAGCTATATAGGGTTCTGTATCTTCATCATACATAGCTGAAGTGCTTAGATTTTTTCTTAAAAACATTAATTGTTGCTGATATCTCGAGCAGAATTTACACATAAACAGGTGTACCCTTATCCCTGCTCGCTGATGAATAGGCAGTTTTCGATCTAATGATTCAGATACCAATCGTGTTACTTCTTTGCAATTAAACATCAAATAGCTCATCAAGAGTCCTCTACGGCTTTAGATCCGAACCAGCTAATTCCTATCAACTCATCGGACATATGCGGTTTCGATAGTGCACAACTCGTTTGTTAGTCGCAAAAAAGTTCAATATCTTACACAAACAGAAACTTTTTAACAATCAGCTATAATTTCGGGAAGGATAAAATTACTAGACAAATGGTCTGGATGGGCACAGGTTAGGTCTGGATTGATTTGCAGCGAATAGAGGCTCTAATCTTGATCTAATCCCGGGTTTTTGTAACTCATGGCACACTTTGTTTAATATAGGATGGTTTGATGTCATCAACCCCTTTTTTTTCCTGTTCTGTTTTTCCAAACCAACTCAATTCCAGATGTCGCCGGAGTTTCATACGAGCGCGATATAACATAACCCATAAATTATTACGAGAAATATCTAATAGGTCGCAGATTTCCTTCGTCTCGAGACCGTCAATCTCCCGGAGGACAAATACTTGTGCTAACCGAGGCGGAAGTTTTAACAAACAGTGATGGAACACCTTGAAAAATTCTTTTTGCTCCAAAGATTTGCGGGGATCGAAAGACCACCTAATCGGACCGTCTATCCAATTTCCGTTGCGGTCGAAAATCTCTTCCATGGAATCATCTTGAGAATCTCTCCGTTTTATGGGCTGCTTTCGGCTCGCCTGACGAAAATGATCGATAATCTTGTGTTTGAGTATACCGATCAACCAGGTTTTTTCTGATGATCGACCTTGGAATCGTTTGCGCGCATAAAGGGCTGCCAGAAAGGTTTCTTGTACCATTTCTTCGGCTACATCAGGCTTCCGAACCCGGACAAGAGCATACTTATAAAGGGCATCGCCATACTGATCTACCCAGTTCTCCGGATCTAAAGATTTCCGGGAAGCTATAGGCGAATTATCTTTCACGCTCATCGTTGTCTCCAAATAAATAGTCTTTTGATCATAAGATCTTTCGAAAAAATACAAATTCGAGTTTTCAAGAGATAATAATTAATCGTCTGTTTTTTATACCTTATTAAGATTGATGAACTCGTAAAAAGTCCGATTTAGACGGTTTCGTAAAAAGTTCAAATTCAAGGCGTGCAAATTTTGTAATCATGAGGCGTACTTTTCGTACG
>MAXL01000081.1 GCA_001751005.1 Desulfobacterales bacterium S5133MH16 | reverse complement strand
CTCCTTAATTAATCAATTTAGTCGGCCTTGAAGTAGCCGACTATGGCGGGATAATTAAGTTCACTTCATAGTTCTGTTCCTGAAAAGGACATGAACCTCAATAAAATCCGCCGGTTAAAAAATAATTATGGTTATTATTACTATTGCAATTCATTCTCTACAAAGTTTGGGGGAACCTTATAAAACAAATCCACCGTTTTGTCAACTCACCTTATGAATAAGCCTTAACCAGAAAGATTCAGCAAAATAGGACTTGATAAATAATCCCTCATCTATTTTTTTATGGAACAGTTTTATCCTTAAGTATATTCTTTTGCAATAATATAAAATACATATCTCGAAAGCCTGCCGTTAAATCATCACGAACATTTTCCGGCGCCGGAAAGGGGGAAATTGTTGATGTGGTAACATGTTATGTATACGTCACTAATATGTAATGACTTGGATGAAGTGCTGGCAACTTCAGCGGATGTTCTGGGTGTGCCCTGCCGCTTTGTTGCTGACAGGGGAATAAAAAATAAGGCGCTAGCTAAAAATATGAGCCAGCGCCTTATTGCTGAATGAAATTATTTAGGATAGAAATCTCAGAATTCTACGGCTAATTGACCGAAGACCAGATCCCGTGAGTTTCGCTCTTCATCAGTATTATCATCGTCATACTCATCATACATATAGCCAATGGACAGGACTGTATTGTCAAAAATCTCCTGGTTGAAGTTGATCCCGTAACGATCTCTAGGGAATCCAAGAGCGTAACAATCGTTGGAGCCGGCATACTTAAGGGTGATTTCGAGATTTCGCCACCAGTTGTAATTATATCCAAGCTCAAAGTTCCATACTTCTATATTATTGATCTTACCTTCCAACAACCCCGCCTCCGTGAGGAGGCCAACCGTATCAGTAGCCGCCATGTACTCTGCATCAAAGAAAAAGTCGAGATAGCCAACATGGAAATAGGCAGCAGCGCCCCCTACGTAATCATCAATATCCAAGTCTTCTAGTGCATCCTGCGCCCCGCCTTCAAACAAGTTGGAGATATATGAGCCCCCGACGAGCAAGTCTAAACCCATATCCTCATCTTCAAAGGCATAGTTGGCATCGAAACCGTAACTTTCAATAACGTTGTCACCGCCACCAGCTTCCTCTACGTCACCGTTGAAAGCGTAGGTCGAAACAGTGAAACCTTCATATTCAGCTCCGATCAACAGGGCCTTTTCGCTTATTTCACCCAGGAGCAGGGTAAGGGGCGCATCAATAAGGGGATCATCCGGAAAATGCTCAAAAAGCGCACCAAAAGGCACAAACATTTTACCGGCCTTCAAAAAAGCAGGTGTTACGTCCTCATTGGCAATGGTGATAACAGCCTCGTCAACATCCAGACTTCCTGTTTCCTCTTCAAAGGTCGGATCTTCATAAAGCAGAACCATTCCCGCGCTGACCCAGTCATTGACCTCTGCTGCAATTGCGAGTTCAACGGTAGTCATGCAAAGATCACTGTCATGTTCAAAGCTCCCTTCGTTCATATCAGTGCTATGATATGCGGCTCCAAATTCAAGCAGGCCGCTGAATGTAATGCGGTTTTCCAGGTCAGACAAAAAGCCGGCTGCCCCAGCATACGCAGGTTCTGGTTCCGGAGCTGCCTTCATCTCACTGAGCTGTTGTTCCACCTGCATAAGTCGATCAGTAAGTGCCCGGTTTTGCTGAATCAGCACCTGCACCTGTTTCTCCAAGTACCCCCCTCCTGCCAGAGAATTCGGAGCCCACGAAATCATTGCCACTGCCGCAATACACAAGCCTAACAATAGTGCCTTGAAGGCTTTTAAATACATAATTGTCCTCTCTTTCCTTAAGTTGGTGTAACTTGATTAAAAATTAATTGTTCTTCAGTATTCAGACCTTAATACATTCATGTAATGGTCCCATCCCCATTGTCGTAACACGAGCAAAGAGGGGTATGGGCCAAGGCCTGGGTAGCCAAAAACAGGCTGATAGCCGATAAACCGGCTACTAAAAATGTCTTTCGCACTAAATTCACCTCCTTTTCTTAAGTCGTCGCCGACTTGTTCTTTATAAATCCAGTCCCGATAGTTATTGCCAACGCAAGGCCGTAAAAGGCAAACATGGCCTGCAATCCGTCTTGAATTAGCCGACTATGGTGGAATTTTTTTTTGAATAATGGAAATAAATCTGGTTTCCAAACACGGCCTGGGAACCACGTAAACTCACCACTCACCACTGTACTTATCCCCACAGAGCGAGAAGACGGCCTACTACCTCCTTCGTCTGTTCCGGTTTATCTTTCAGCCCGGCCAGGGCCTCCCACAATCCCGGGTCCAGACGCTCAGGATCGTATTCAACTATTGCGGACAGGGCCAAAGCGTTGACCCGTACACTGAGGATGCCGGGGATCTGATTCACATGGTTCCCCAGGTCCACCCCCTGAAGAGACTCGATGCCGGAAAATGAAATCCTGAGCCTGATCCTGCCTGGGATGTGATGGGCAATCTCCAGGTGTGGTACAATGTCTACCAACGTCCGGATTACTTTATTTTTCAAAGCTGTAT
>MAXL01000080.1 GCA_001751005.1 Desulfobacterales bacterium S5133MH16 | reverse complement strand
GCGCGCAAATTCCGAGGAATGAGACGTACTTATAGTACGTTGCAGTGACGAGGAATGCAGCGCAACGCAGAAGTTGGACTTTTTACGAAGCCATCAATAATGGAAACCGAAAAGTAGAATGCATTGGTAAGGAAAAACTCATCATGGAATCGCTATTGAAAGACACAATTGAGATTACAAAGGCGGCCGGGGATGTCATCATGCAGTATTACAAGTCCTCTTATGACGTTGAAGATAAATCACCGGACAACCCGGTCACGGATGCTGATTATGCTGCCGATACGCTCTTGCATCAGCGCCTAACCGTCCGGCTACCGGAAGCAGGTTGGTTGAGTGAAGAAACCGTTGATCAGCCTGATCGCTTGCAAAGAGAGAGGGTTTGGATCGTCGATCCTTTAGACGGCACCAAAGAATTTATTATGGGAATCCCAGAGTTTGCCGTTTCCGTTGCCTTGGTAGAGAATGGCCAACCCGTTTTAGGGGTTATCTACAACCCGGCTTCCGACGAACTTTTCTATGGCATGCGCGGTAGCAGTGTATTCATAAACGGCAGCCTGGCGCAAGTTACAAAACGCAACCAATTTGAGGGCGCCTTGGTCGATGCCAGCCGTTCCGAGTGCAAACGAGGTGAATTTGAACCGTTTGAAAATCTGTTGCAAATTCGCATAATAGGCAGCACCGCATACAAACTGGCGAGGGTCGCTGTTGGCTTGTGCGATGCATCGTGGAGTCGCGGTCCTAAGAATGAGTGGGATATTTGTGCCGGTGTGCTGCTCATCACGGAAGCCGGAGGCCGTTGCGTAGACCTAAATAATGCGCCTTTTATTTTTAATCGTCCCAACACACTGGTAAGCGGATTTATCGCCGATAATGGCCGTTTGCATAATCGGATCATCTCAACGATAACCCCATATGGCGCTGCAAGAACGTGATATGTTTTTGATGCAAACATAATAGCAAGGCTAAAGCATAAGCACAGTACACATAATAACGCGAGCAACCCAAATGCACCCCATACGCACCTACAGACAACAGCGTTAGAAAATCTACAATAATTTCAACAGTCTTTCGTGGATATTGTCAAATCCGCCGTTTGACATAATCAGGATAAGATCACCGGACCTGGCCTTTGTGAGCAAAAAATCGATGATTGAATCGGTGTCCGGAAAATAGTGCGCATCCTTTTCGAGATGTTTAAGATCTGCCACCAGTTGTTGAGCTGAAAACCTTTCTGCAGGAGGGATCTTGTCAAGGCGCGAGGGATTGCGGATGCATATGAGGTCTGCCATGTCGAATGAAGACGGATAGATGTCCTGGAAAACTTTGCGCATGCTGGAATTGGTTCTGGGTTCGAATACTGCAACAACCCGTCCTTGCGGGTAAAACGGTTTGACCGCCCGGATGGTCTCCCGAACGGCTGTGGGGTGATGGGCAAAATCGTCCATAACGGTAACGCCGCTTTTTTTCCCGCGTACTTCCTGGCGCCGCTTGATACCTTCAAACGTTTCAAAAGCCGTTGCAATTGCCTTTGTCGGGATCAAAAGATTATCCGCAACGGCAATGGCGGACAAAGAATTTAACAGATTGTGTTCTCCGACAAGTCTTGTCTTAAAATTTCCGAAAAATGCATTATGCTTTAAAACTTCAAAAAAAGTCCATGGCGGGGCAATGGAAACAGCACCAAGACGCCACAACGCGTTTGCATCTGTGCCGTATTGTACAACCCGGCACTGACTTTTGCAGATTAAATCAGCAACGTTTTTATCATTGACACATGCAAGCAGGGTGCTCCGGGGAGACATGCCGGCGATAAAGGAATCAAAGGCCTGCCTTACATGATTGATATCCTTAAATATATCAGCGTGATCAAATTCAACGCCGGTCAGTATCGCCATGAAAGGATCATAATGCAAAAACTTGGGGCCTTTATCGAAAAAAGCCGTGTCATATTCATCGCCTTCGATGACAATGTGTTCACCTTTTCCAAGATGATAATTGCTGTTAAAATTTTTTACGATTCCTCCGATCATAAAGACAGGATCAAGGCCGGCGTGATAAAGAATCCAGGCCAGAATCGAAGATGTGGTGGTTTTGCCGTGGGTGCCGGTTATTACAAGCTGCTTTTTACCCGCCGCAACGAATCTGTTGACAGCCTGGGGCATGGAACAAAATTCAAGCCCCATTTGATCTATTCTAACAACCTCGGGATTATCTTTTGATACGGCATTTCCCACAACAACCAAATCCGGACCGTAGGAAACATTTTTTTCATTAAAACCATCAGCAATTTCAATCCCCTTGCTTGAGAGAAACTCGCTCATGGGAGGATACATTTTGTGATCCGAGCCCGTTACTTTATAGCCTAACTCCTTTAGCATGCTGGCAAGGGCTCCCATTCCGGTCCCACAGATGGCGATCAGGTGTATGCTTTTAACATTTTCGGAAATATTGTTTTTATTCAAGTCCATACTTATTCGCCCGGATTTCTCACCGGCAAAAAACCTTTATTTTCGAAAAGTTGTAGAATTTCCGAGACGTTTAATTATTCTCCGGTCACGGGTGGTTGAGCGGGAGGCGGACCAGGCGCTGTCGCGGGCTTTGCCTTTCCGAGCGTTTCATAGACTGACAGCAGAAAGATTGTTGCCAGAGGCTGGGTAAAAAGAGAACCTATAAATACGGAGCTTCCAATCGCGGATATTCCTATAAATAAGATAAAAACCACTATGTGGTCCACAAGACTCTCTTTTGTAACCATTGAATAACTTTGCTTGACAGCATCAATAAGGCCCAGATTTCTGTCTGTCATCAGCGGTAGCATGTAAATGCAGCAGAATGAGACCGCAAGCAAAAACAGTACTCCGGGTATGAAGAGAAGCATCATTCCGATCATGGTTATAATGAAGACAATAATACCGAAGCATAAAAGGGGCAAAAAGAGTTTCATTTGTGAAAAAACATCCTGAACTTTGGGCTCGCGTCCCTCTCTTATCAGCAGGAGAATGGAATGCATATAGCCGGCCATTGCTACCGGTGCCAGAATTCCTAACGTAATGATGCTTATGACGATCATGGCAAGAGTCATGAATATTAATGGTGCAATATACTGCAGTGTCATTTTCCAAGCGCTTTCGAGTTGATACTTAAAATCCATCGATGTTTCCTCCATAAAAGTGTCAATTACTATAGACAGTATCGTAAAAAGTTAAAAACCGACGGCAAAGTAAAAAGCTCCAAATTCAAGGTGCGCAAATCCTGAGGAATGAGGCGTACTTATAGTACGCTGCAATGACGAAGGATGCAGCGCAACGCAGAAGTTGGACTTT
>MAXL01000079.1 GCA_001751005.1 Desulfobacterales bacterium S5133MH16 | reverse complement strand
CAGGATTGAAATAAGGGGTTTGTTCTCTTTTTATGTCAAGCATTACAAGGCTTATACTGGCAGTAATCCTAAAACAGGTGAACAAATTGAAGCTAAGTCTAAGAAGCTTCCGTTTTTCAAGTGTGGGAACGAATTAAAGGAACGGGTAGATAATTAAAGCTAACTAATGGATAAAAGACGATGGATTGTTTATTTGATCCGGTGTTCTGATGAATCTTTGTATTGCGGGACAACCAATAACCTGAAAAATCGGTTGGAAGCGCATAATTCAGGCAAAGGTGCAAAATATACAAGATTTCGCAGACCTGTTGAATTGGTTGCTGCCAGTCCTGAAATGACGAAAAGCGATGCGCTTAGACTGGAATATCGGGTTAAACAAGTCCATGCCAGTAAGAAATACTTAGAACTTACAAAGGAGGAGAATAAAATGACAAAGAAACTGAAAAAGGATCTGCAGGCCATGTCAAAAGCTCTCAATGAGTTAGTTCAGAAGGTCGAAAAGATGCAGCAACAGATTGACAAGAAGACCCAGCCCGCAAAGAAACCAAAAGCTCAAGCTGCTAAAGCAAAAGCTGTGAAGAAAGCTCCTATAAAGAAAGTTGCTGCAAAGAAAGCAACACCTAAAAAGGCTACATCCAAGAAAGTTGCACCGGCAACTGCAGCTGATACAGTCCTTGCAATTATCAAGAGGTCAAGGAAAGGTGTTGGTACCGCAGCTCTTATGGAAAAGACGGGCTACAACCAAAAGAAAATATCTAATCTGGTTTACAAATTGAGAAAGCAGGGAAAGATTAAAAGTGTTGGCAACGGTGTTTATTTAAAAGCATAATTCTGATCCCTTCAGCACAAATCTTTGATTAGAAAGGAGCAGAGGTTTGGAGTTTAAAGAAAGAAGAAAACATCCAAGAGTCGAAATCAACAACCTCATGTCTTATATTTGTATAGATGATAGTGGTAACAAAACAAAGGAGGGGAGAGGAAAGGCTATAAATATAAGTCAAGGTGGAATCCTCATAGAAACGAACGACTCATTTGAATGGCAAGATACCCTACAACTGGCCATTGAAATTGAAGATGAATAACCGAAGATTTTTTCTGCGATATATTGGTCTATCTATAGCAGCCGTATTTTTGATGTTCAGTGCCCCTTCTTTTACAAACAGCGGCACCAGCGAAAGCCTCGAAAAAAAAGCCAGGAAACAAGCAGACTCATTTCTTGCCCGTATTTCAGAAAACCCTTTGAAGGAAATAGAATCTGTGTCCTTTTCCTATGAAGCCCATATGGTTAGCTCATTGAATGTCAGAATGAAGATGAGTGCCACCTTGAAAATGGAAAAAAAGGAAAAAGGATATATCTCAACATTCAAGCTCACGGAACCTGAAGGAAAGGATATATGGAGTTGGCTGTTGTTGAATCTTTTTGGGAAGCACACAAAAGAATACAAGGAACTGGTGCAGAGTATTGAGACCTTATTGACAGAGAGATTTCATATTGGGGAACGCAGATTTATGACAGATAATCTGGAGGAATTTTTACCAGTTAGAAAATATTACCCCAATCAAACAGCAATAAAGGTATGTTTCAATTATGATGAAGCTCTAGTAATGTTCTGGGAAGACAAAAAACAGGAGGGCTTCAGCAAATCAATGAAATATACAGACCAGGTGGGACCGTTAACCGGGTTTTTCAATTACCTCTTTTTTGATAAACGCTGCACAAGGATGCGCATCATGAATGTTCTGAAGCAGGTTGAGGACAGTACAGCATCAGAAGCTGTTTCCGGTAAAAAGATGGTCAATTATCTCTTTGAGTCGGAGGTTGCACACCTTGGATTCAACAACACCGATCAACATACCGAATACCTCATGAGCGCCTATCTTGAAAAGGGTAATCTTCTTGACATAATTTACGGAGAAAATATTTACTACCAACTTGTCCTTGATGCCGAGAGCAATATCAAGGTCCCGTATGCTGCTCGTATTGAAGGGATAATCAGCAGATCCAAAAAAAGGAATAAACTGAAGATGCTGAGAGAAAGACACCCAGATCGTGAGATATCGGAAAAAGAAATTTTCGCTGAAGCCGATGACATTCTCGCAGCAGGGAATGTAAGAGTGTATTTAAAAAAATTTAACGTTACAATAATACCCCGGATGCTTCTCAAAAACTATTTAAATGAAAAGGGGACAGTCAAATGATCAAGGAGATTACCGCGCAAGAGCTTAACACAGAAACCCCCTTCAACGATCGAAGCGGTCTGACGATAATGAAAGCTTCAGCAGCCTGAAATGCGAGGGTTACGAGATAAAAAGATCTTTAGTAGAAAAGTTGGGGTCACTTGTGAGGTTCACACCGAGTCGCCTCAATCCGGCCTCATCCCCCGGTGTAGGGATATGGGTCATATGGACTTCACACCCTTGGAGTTCCTCCAATTTTTCCATGGCTAACTGGGCGGCAGGATTGGCGGTCGCGCTGATGCTGAGGGCAATGAGGGTTTCCACCAGGTCGAGGCTGAGGGTCTTTTCATTGAGCACCTTGGTTTTGAGATTTCGAACCGACTCGACGATGTTGTGCGGGAGCAATTTAATCTTGTCCGGGATTTCGGCTAAATGCTTGATGGCGTGAAAAATAAGGCTTGAAGCCGCGTGAAATTGCGGCGAGTTGTTTCCGGTCACGATGGTGCCGTTTCCGAGGTCGATGGCCGCTCCGCAAAAAATACCTTCGTTTCCTTTGCCGCTCTCCTGGCCTTTTATGGCCGCGGTGCGCGCCGGTTCGACCACTCGCCGGTATTCCAGCTCCAGGTTGAAGTCTTTAATCAAAAGTTCTACCCGTTGAACCGTTTCCTTGTCCGTCAAACCCATGACATATTCGCACCGATAGCGGAAATACCGCCGAATAACTTCCTGTTTGGCAGCTTCCTGTGTCGCTTCATCGTCCGTGATGGCAAAGCCGGCACGATTGACACCCATATCCGTGGGGGATTTGTAAAACGGCTCGTCGCCCATTATTTTTTTTAATATTCGTTTCAGAACAGGAAACACCTCCACGTCACGATTGTAGTTGACCGTCTTCTGATTATAAGCCTCCAGATGAAAAGGATCTATCAGGTT
>MAXL01000078.1 GCA_001751005.1 Desulfobacterales bacterium S5133MH16 | reverse complement strand
GTTCTGGTAGGTTTGTTTTTATTTTTGATACTTAGACCGAGACCTTTGAAAAATGTCAATTTTTGTTTAAGTTCAAGAAAGGCGATAATTTTAACCACAGGAATACATTGAGAGTATTTCGAGGATTAAAATTTGAGCCTGACGCAGAAATTGAGCAAAAAGAGGTGTTTTGCGAAGGTCTCAGACCCTCGGGCCGTGCTTTATTACTTCCGGCAAAACAATTTGTTTCCATATTTTTATACAAATGGTATTGATAAAGATAAATTCCATAAGATTCTGATAATAACCATACAGGAGAAGGGCAATGGGTTCAAAAGGTAAAATTTTAATTACGGAACAGGGAAATTTCGATTTGACGATCTACAAATGGGATGATCATCTGTTTTCAGACAGCCTTACAAAAGAAAACCCCATTGAAGCCGACCAGGCCATGGATATCAGCCGATTTCTGCGAGAAGAAATCGACGGCATGAAAAATCATACCATTACCATGCCGGTCATAGATAAAATTATTCAGACCAAATTGCTGGAATACGGACTCAAAAATATCTCGCCGATTCGGTTGGATAAGTCCATGTTTATAAAAAATGGTCTGAAACTTTCAGAAAATGCAAAAAATGTTTTAAAAAGAAGATATCTTAAAAAGGACAACAAGGGCAGGGTAACCGAGACTTCGGAAAGAATGTTCAAAAGGGTTGCCCGGCACATCGCAAAGGCCGAAAAAAAGTATGGCAGCGACGCAGATGTGAAAAAAATGGAAAATATTTTTTACAATATGATGACGGAGCTTAAATTTTTGCCAAATTCACCGACGCTGATGAATGCGGGACGCAGACTGGGCCAACTGGCAGCCTGCTTTGTTCTTCCCATTGAGGACAGCATGGACGGGATTTTTGACTCTTTAAAAAATGCCGCTATTATCCATAAATCGGGCGGCGGAACCGGTTTTTCCTTTTCACGTCTACGACCCAAAGACAGCAGGGTGGGAACAACCGGCGGAATTGCCTCCGGACCGGTTTCGTTTATGAAAATCTTTAACACGGCAACCGAGCAGGTCAAACAGGGAGGGACTCGCCGAGGGGCCAACATGGCTATTTTAAGGGTGGATCACCCGGATATCATAGAGTTCATTTACTGCAAGAAAAATAATAACGACCTGAACAACTTCAATATTTCGGTCGGTGTCACGGATGTATTCACGAAAGCGGTTGCAAAACAAAACAACTACGACCTGATAGACCCCCGCGAGAATAAAAAGGTCGGAGAGTTGAATGCCGCAGAAGTTTACCAGGCTTTGGTGGAACAGGCCTGGAAAAACGGAGATCCCGGCGTCATTTTTTTAGACAGACTTAACAGGGATAATCCAACCCCTGAATTGGGAGAAATAGAGAGCACCAATCCTTGTGGAGAACAACCTTTACTTCCAATGGAAGCATGCAACTTGGGCTCCATCAATCTGGCCAAGTTTGTTACGTATACTGACGGAGAACCGGTCGTCGACTACGAGGCCTTAAAGGATGTCGTATTTTGGAGTGTCCGCTTTTTGGACAATACTATTGATATGTCCAAATACCCCCTTTCTGAGATCGACGAAATGGTAAGAGGTAATCGTAAAATTGGTTTAGGGGTTATGGGTTTTGCAGATTTGCTTTATCAGTTGAAAATTCCTTATAATTCGGAGAAGGCACTTGAAATAGCCGAAGAAGTGATGGGATTCATTCAAAAAGAATCCCACGAAGCCTCAAAATGTCTGGCTGAAAAAAGAGGGGATTTTGAAAATTTTGATAAAAGCATTTTTAAAAACCAGAAAGGATGTACCTATCGAAATGCCTCCACGACCACCATTGCACCGACCGGCACATTGAGTATAATTGCGAACTGCTCAAGCGGCGTGGAACCGCTTTTTGCCTTGAGTTTTGTCAGGAACGTTATGGATAATGACAAATTATTAGAGGTAAATCCATACTTTGAAAACGTGGCTAAAGAAAAAGGGTTTTATAGCACTGATTTGATGGATACCATTGCCCTTGAAGGGGGTATTCAGCACATAGACGAAATACCGGAGGATGTTCGCAAAGTCTTTGTAACGGCCCATGATATATCACCCGAATGGCACATCCGTATGCAGGCCGCCTTTCAGAAGCACACCGACAACGCGGTTTCTAAGACGGTCAATCTGCCCAGTGACGCCACCGTTGATGATGTATTAAAGATCTATAATCTGGCTTACGAGCTGGATTGCAAAGGAGTTACCATATACAGGGATGGAAGCAAGGAAAATCAGGTGCTTTCCATTGCTGCAAAGGACAAACTTGCTGACACTTCTATTGCCACGGTCAAAGAACGTCCGGAAATACTTGAAGGGTTCACTTCCAAGATGAATACAGGATATGGCCAGCTTTATGTCACGGTAACCGAATATGAAGGTCATCCCTTTGAGGTGTTTGCCACCATCGGCAAATCCGGACGATCCACCACAGCAAAGACCGAAGCCATAGGCAGGCTGGTTTCGCTGGCCTTCAGATCCGGGGTGCGTGTGGAAAAAGTTGTAGAACAACTAAAAGGTATCGGCGGAGAACATCCTGTTTTTCAAGAAGGCGGACTTGTTTTATCAATACCGGACGCGATTGGCAGAGTCCTTGAGAAAAGGTATATGAAAGACGGATCTTATAAAAAACAAAGATATGGCAACAGCCTCCTTGGAGAAACCTGCCCGGAATGCGGAAATACCGTCAGCTTTGAAGAGGGCTGCATGATGTGCCATTTCTGCGGTTTTACCAAATGCGGATAATAATACCTGACCCGGACGAGCCAGAAAAGTGACTAAAGTGAACTAAAGTTTGAAGTGACTAAAGTTAAGGTGTCGCTTTGCTCCATCTATTCATATAAAAATTGGCAGAATTCCACAACTTTAGGCATTTTAGATCACTTTAGATCACTTCACACTTTTTTAAGTTGTAAAATCATGCGTATCGATCAAAATCCTCTATTTAGAAAGGTAATCGTTCCCTGGTATGACTCTGAAGCGGCATGTTATATTGTAATTTTTTTTATGGTCCTTGTGTTCTTATTTGGTTTTGCAGGCATCTCGGCTTCACGGGAAAACATAGAATATCATGAGAATGTTTGGGTGGCTGTTCTTCTTGTGGTAATGAGCGGAGGTGTTATTATTTCCACAACAATCCGCCTGATCAAAAGATATTCCCGCCGGTTTTCAAAATAGATAACTTCTTCATGACAATTCGCTTCAGCCGATTAAAACATACAGCTTATTAGTTACAAGAATCAGCCCCACGATAATCAGCAGGATACCCGCGGCCGCATTGACATATTGTAAGACACGGGAAGCCTTTTTAATAACGATAAGCAGGAGATGGATAAAAACGGACATGATAATAAAAGGCAAGGCCAGTCCGGCGGAATAGATGGCAAGAAGCACAATCCCTTGCCAGACCGTTTCCTGACTGCCGGCAATGATGAGAATCGATCCCAGTAAAGGGCCTATACAAGGACTCCAGCCGGCTCCAAACGCCATACCGATAATAACGATTCCTAAAAAATGTAAGGGCTTTTTTTCTATATTAATCCTTTTTTCAACATCCAGACCGGGGATACGAATTATACCGGTTAAATGGACACCCATAAAAATAATCAAAATGCCGCCGATAATCCTTATTAATCCTCTATAGTTGAACATTAAGCTTCCAAGATAAGAGGCCGAAGCACCCATCAGGATAAATATCAGGGAGAACCCGGAAACAAATGAAACGGTCGAAAGAAAGACTTTTTTTCTTATTTCCGAATTACGGTTTTCGGTCAATTCTTCCAGGGAAAAACCCGTAATAAAAGTAAAATATGCGGGTATGAGCGGTAGCACACACGGTGATAAGAAAGAGAGAATCCCCGCTGTAAAGGCTGCAGGAAATGATACTGCCTCAGTAAACATGTTTTTCCTTGGTTACCCTCCTGCAATCATGGGTATCAAAAATACTTCTGAGTTATCAGGAACCAGGGTTTTTTCAAAATAAGGCCTGGAGATGTGTTTCTCATTAATACGTATCACCGCATAAAGATGGGAATTGTTAACATCCTTGAGAAGATCTTTAATTGTCATTCCTTCGTACCAGGAATGCTTTTCCCCATTTACTTTGATCATGATTCAACACCGTAGGCCCTGAGCAATTCCAGAACCTCGGGAAAATCGATACCCAGCCGCTTCACGGTTTCCACCGTCGGGATTCCGTTGTTGGTCCATCCTCGGCGTTTATATACCGCATCTTTTAGTTTTTCATAAAGCTTTTCGCGAAACTCACGCAACAGCGCTATTTTTTCTTCCGTAGTCTTTCCTGTGATATCGACGTTATTCTTTTCAACAAGCTGTTTGTCGTAACGCTCGGCCCGTGATTCGTATTCAACGGCTTTTACCGGACCCACCGCACGATAGGGAATATTATCATGCTCCCGTTGCCCAAAACCCATTTTAAGGTTGAAAATACGCTGGAAATTGTAAACCGCCTCACTCATTCGGATAAGGACGTCAGGGGTTGTCTGCCTCCCGGTAACTGCCGTATAATAATCTGCATACCACTCTACGTGTTTCATAACCTTCGCAGGCTCCGGCGTGTCCTTATTATCTTCAGGTATAACATCATTCCAGGGGAGTTTGCACAGTCCACATAAACCAAACCATGTTCGGAACATGGGAAACCAGTGCAGCGCCTCTGCTTTCTGTTCAAAAGTCGGCATAAAATTATGCACCATATCAAGAAAGATCAACCATGCCTCGTCATGCTGCGGGCCTTTAAGCGCAAGACCGTACCCCCCCTGCTGGGCAAGTGATTCTTTGGTCATATACTCGGAGAACTCCAGGCCCTTTGCCTCCATACCGATGTCCTGCATAAGATCGGGGTCGGCGCCATAGTCTCTGGAAAAAATTATTTTCATTTGGCGAACTCCCCTGCCGATAATTTGTCCAAAACCCTTTCCTCGGGCCATTTGATGAACAACCTCTAGTGCGGCCAGTCGATTGCCGAATGAAAGGTTCATTCCGTGGGTATGGGTTTCGTTTATCAGGCCCATTTCAAAGCACTCCATGGCAAAGGCCGTGGAGGTACCTACTGAAATGGTATCCAGCCCATAGGTGTCACAGTAAAAATTCATTTCAATAATCGTATGCGGGTCGAAAATACCCAGGTTTGAGCCACAGCCGGCGATGGTTTCATATTCGGGTCCATCTACAAAAACTTTGGTCCCTTTGTATGGACCCGTGAGAGGAACAAAGTCTTTGACACCATGGGAGCAGGCAAGGGTACATCCCATCCAACACCCGTCATAGCCGGGATCAAATATGCGTCTGAAAACCTCCTGGCCAATATTGTCTGCCTCTGAATGCTGCCCGTACTGGAAATTATGGGTGGGCAGCAGATCAAAGTCATTCATAATCGTAACAAGGTGGGTGGTTCCGATTTGTGCCATCTGATTTTGTTTGGGATCAAGTTCCACAACTTCCCTGGAGTGCTTTCTCCCAACTTCTTTTAATGTATTCGCATTTGCAGGATTGTTTGTCTTGGTTGTGACCGTGTCCCAGCGTGCCACAATGGCTTTGATGCCCTTATCAGCAAAAACACCGCCGATACCCCCGCGTCCTGCCTGTTTATATCTGGCACGCTTCCGTTTGAGATCATACCAGGTAAAGTTCAGGCATCCCATCCGTGTGTTTTTGGCGCCCGGTCCTGTAGAAACTACAGAAATATTACGCGGTCTTCCTTTGGCGAAATGTTCTGTTAATATCGCAGAAAGAGTATAGGAATCATCCGGCAATCCTGACGCCTTGAAGATCTGAACCTTCTCATCAATGCCATCAATAAAAATTACAATATCTTTTGATGTTTTTCCCATAACTTCCAGAGCATCAAATCCGGAAAACTTAAGATAAGGACCAAAATAACCCCCCACATTAGAGTCTATTACAGACCCTGTTAACGGAGAAATGGTGGTGACAATACTTTTGCCGGAACCGGGATATACGGGTGTCCCGCCCATAGGACCGGATGCAATACATATTGCGTTTTCAGGATCATTCCACTTTGTTGTGCTGTTGACAGCATTCCATAGAAGCCAGAGATCAAAACCTTTGCCGCCGATAAAGACGTTTTTCATTTTCTCAGTAACCGGCTTAATGGAAATGACACCATCAGAAATGTCTATACAAAGGGTCTGGTTTGCATAACCCTTTTCAATAACCGGCCTGTCATAATTGAATGTCTTGAGCGATTCCATTTTATATTCTGCCATTATATCAACCCCTTATGCTATAATAATCTATTGTTCATTTGAAAAATTTTTAATCATAATTTCACCCAGTTCTTGGGATCGTTTTGTGGCTACTTCCACGGCATTAATAAGGGTTGTTCGAATCCCGCCTTTTTCCAGAGTATGAATGCCGGCGATAGCTGTTCCACCCGGAGAGGTAACCATGTCCTTTAACCTACCGGGATGTTCTTTTGTCTCAATCAATAATTTTGCTGCGCCCAAAACCGTTTGGGATGAAAGAAAAAGAGCATCTTCCCTTGATAGACCCACCTTTACTCCGGCATCAGCCATGGCATCGACAATTAAAAAGATATAGGCGGGCCCGCTGCCGCTTAAGCCGGTAATTGCATCCATAAGAATATTTTCTTTAAGAAAGATGCTTTTCCCCATGGAGTCGAAAATAGCCAGAGACAGTTTGATGTCTTCTTGGGTGGCTTTTCCTCCGGCCGCGATAACCGAAGCACTCTCCTTAACAAAGGCTGCGATGTTGGGCATAACTCGAATAAGACGCAATTCTTTATTAAGACATGACTCTATCGCAACCAGAGGAACACCGGCGGCAATAGAGATGATGAGCTTGGACATGTCCAGGCAGGACGCTGTTTCCCTCAATACTGACGCAATGATCTGAGGTTTGACCGCATAGATAATAATTTCTGAAGCCTCTACCGCTTTGATGTTATCTGCTGTTGTATGGACGCCGTATTTTTCTTGGATGGATTTTAGCCTATTTTCACGAACATCCGTGCAAATAATATTTTTGGGATCGGATGACCCCGAAGAAATGAGCCCGCTTAAAAGGGCTTCTCCCATATTTCCTGTTCCGATTAGGCTGATTTTTTTGTTTTTCAACATGAATTTTATTCCCCCTTAATTATGTATAATTATTTAATACGGTTTTTTTTGCATATCAATTGCTTAAAAACCGGCCGGATTTAAACGGTTAACTTATCAAATGTACAGTCCAAAGTTCTTCTAACTTGTTGAAATTATTAGAACCATAAATTGGGTATCGTCATTCCCGCGAAAGCGGGAATCCAGGATGTTATCAGTACCATATGAATTGTGGATGCCGGATCAAGTCCGGCATGACGTAAGAACTCTAGACTCTCAAGTTGTCGATAAAATGTATTTTTATCGTTTGAATGTTTACTATGTCAATGATTTTGCCTGAAATATCTTGACTTATTATCAATATATAATTAATTTTCAAAGTAGTAAATCGATTGATTGAAAAATTAACACAAAAATCGAAAGATCATTATTTATATGTTTATCATTGGCAATTTATTAAAGGCTGTTGCAGTGGTTCTTAACTATGTTCTTCACTTTTACATGTGGATTGTTATAGCGCGGGCAGTACTTTCCTGGGTGAATCCCGACCCTTATAATCCGATCGTTCGTTTTATTCACAATGTTACCGAACCCGTACTGTATCGCATCCGTACAAAATTACCCTTTGATTTTGGCGGTATAGACTTTTCTCCAATTATTGTTATTCTGGGAATCATATTTCTGCAAAACTTTGTTGTAAGCAGTCTTTTTAGATTGTCGGCAAATTTTATGTAACCCATAAACAAAGGCGACACATCATGACAATTACATCACTTGATATTCAGCAAAAACAGTTCAAGACCAGGCTTAGAGGCTTCGACGTCCGGGAAGTGGATACATTTCTTGAACAGATGGCGGATGCCTTCGAATCATTGCAAGGAGAAAGCAAAAATTTGCGTGAAGAAATTAACAGGCTTAAAGTTGAAAGCCAGGGATACAAAGGACGTGAAGAGACGTTTAAGCGGGTAATGCTCAATTCTCAGAAAGTGTTGGATCAGATGAAGCAAAATGCCCGCAAATCGGCCGAATTAGTCATTGCGGATGCCGAAGTGAATGCGGAAAAAATTCTTAGTAGAGCGCATAACAGGCTTGCTCAACTTCATGAAGATATTACGGAGCTAAAACGGCAACGCATGCAGATCGAGGTCCAGATCCGCTCAATTATCGAAAGCCACACCAAACTCCTTGAAATAGGGAAGGAGGAGGCCGGAATCCGGGAGGAGGAAGATGCCAAGTTGAAATTGTTTAAGCAATCGTAACCCCTTAGTTTTTTGAAACTGTTAAACTGTGTTGCAGGCGATTTAAATAGATTGGGAGCATAACATGGCAAAAATAGATGCGTTTTTTAAATTGATGAATGAACAGGGTGCTTCAGATCTTCATCTGGTGGCGGGACAGGCGCCTGTGCTAAGGATACGGGGGGAAATGGAAAGGGTCAAATATAAGACCCTGGACAATGATGAACTCAAAGCCATGCTCTTTGAAATAGCGCCTGAACATAAGGTAAAGGAGTTTGAGGAAACAGGAGATATTGATTTCGGCTATGACATACTCGGTATTGCCAGGTACCGGTCAAATTTCTTTATGCAAAAATATGGTGTGGCGGCGGTTTTCAGACAAATTCCTGAGCAAATAATGACTGCCAAACAGCTAGGTCTTCCTGCAGTATTATCCAAGCTGGCCTCACTCCCAAGGGGGCTGGTTCTGGTGACAGGACCTACAGGAAGCGGCAAGTCCACCACCCTGGCCTCAATAATTGATGTGGCAAACCGGACCCGTAAGGATCATATCATCACCATCGAAGACCCCGTTGAATTTGTCCACCAAAGCAAGAGTTGTATTGTTAATCACCGTGAGGTGGGTCTCCATACCAAGTCGTTCAGCGCAGCGTTAAGGGGTGCCCTGAGAGAGGATCCGGATATTATTCTTGTCGGTGAAATGAGAGATCTTGAAACCATATCGCTTGCCATAGAGGCCGCATCCACCGGACATCTTGTTTTTAGCACGCTTCACACATCGAGTGCGGCGAAAACCGTAGATCGCATTATCGAAGTTTTCCCTGCGGATCAACAGAACCAGATCCGTTCGACGCTGTCTGACGGACTTCGAGCCATTATCGCACAGGTTCTGTTTAAAAGAGTAGATAAAAAGGGGCGCAGCCCCGCTCTTGAAATATTGATTGCAACTCCGGCGGTCCGGAATCTGGTCAGAGAAGGAAAAACCCACCAGATTGCCTCAATGATCCAAACCGGGAGGAAATACGGTATGCAGCTTTTAGATGATGCTATTATGGATATGCTGAACAAAGGATGGATAAGTGCTGATGACGCCTATGCCAAGTCAAATGACAAGGGAAAGTTCAGGCCTTTTTTGAAAAATCCTCCGACTGATTTCACTGAAGCATAACAATTTTATGAGGTTCTGTTTTGAAGAAACAGGAAATTGATCATATTCTGTCAAGAATGCTCGATGCATACGATAATGTCTCCGATCTTAATATTACCGTAGGAAAACCATTTCAGGTTGAGACAGCCGGAGAGCTCGCCGTAGTGGACATGAATCCCATTTTTGACGAGATTACTCCGTTTCAGGCTGAAATCTTTGCGTTAAACCTTTTGAATCAGAATCGGCGCCTCACGGAAAATCTCCTGCTTGAGGGATCGTGCGATTCATCCTACGAGCTTCCCGGCAAGGCTCGTTTCAGAGTCAACGTCTTTTCCCAGCGGGGAAATTACTCCATTGTCTTGAGAAAGCTCGCAACCAAAATTCCCACATGTCAGGAACTGGGCATTCCTGAGTCCTTTCTCAAAATGGCTGAGGAAAAGAACGGCTTTATCCTGGTTACCGGAGCTACCGGTACCGGAAAAACAACCTCCCTGGCCGCAGTGCTTAACGAGATTAATGACGTCAGATCGATCCACGTAGTGACGCTTGAGGATCCTGTGGAGTATGACCATCCACACAAAATGGCTACTTTCAACCAGCGTGAGATGGGAGAGGATTTCGATTCATTTGCACATGGCCTCAGAGCAGCTCTACGCCAGGCTCCAAAGGTAATTCTGGTTGGAGAGATGCGCGACAGGGAAACCATGGAAATCGGCCTGACTGCGGCAGAGACCGGGCACCTGGTGTTAAGCACCCTCCACACCGTTGATGCCGGACAGACAATGAACCGTATCGTCGGCATGTTCCCTGTTGAAGAAGAAAATCAGATCCGCACTCGGCTTGCCGACACAATCCGTTGGGTCGTTTGCCAAAGACTTCTCCCCAAGGTGGGAGGAGGGCGGGTGGCGGCCTTTGAAATCATGCACACCAACCTGAGGGTCAAGGACATGATACTGCACGGAGAATCTGAGGGAAAAACTTATTACGATGTCATCCATGACGGGAAGGCTTTCGGTATGATGACTTTTGACGATTCCATTATTGAGTTACACGAAAAGGGTCTCATTACCGAAGAGACTGCTATGGCGTATGCTTCCCGCAAAGGCATAATGGGCCGCGGAATCGACTCAATCAAAAGCTCACGCGGAGAATCTACCACGGACATTAAGGATCTTAAGGTGGATCACGATTACGGCAAGACGATATAACCGTGGGCAGACGTTTTGGCTTTTGCCCACGGAACTCCCAACCCGGATAAACCAGAAAAGTTACAAGTGAGCTAAAGTTAAGGGGTCGCTACGCTCCGGCTTTTATACAAATTGGAAGTATTCCTTAACTTTAGGCACTTTAGATCACTTTAGGCATTTCACACTTAATTGGTTAAGCATTT
>MAXL01000077.1 GCA_001751005.1 Desulfobacterales bacterium S5133MH16 | reverse complement strand
GCGCGGCTCGGGCTTACGGGTGCTTAAGCACAAGTTTCAGTCGGTTGGAAAGAGATACACGCCGTCGTGGAGCGTTCTCCCTGTATTGGGATTCAAATGCGTTTGCCCTGCAAATTTCCCGGAGTTTCAGCACAATCCAAAAAGGATCCAAGAGCCTGGCTAACAATAAAGAGTATCATAAATAATAGTATTCCGTCATATTTTTGACACATCTTGAGTTCTTAAAAAAGGATTCATTCCAAAGCATTTTTTAAAAAGCGAAAAATAATTTTAACTATCTGTAACTATTGACAGGTTGTTGCTTATAAGGTATTTGGCACAACATATGCGGAATAGAGTAAAGTCACCTTTGACGGTCTCGTAAAAAGTCAGATTTTGATGGCAAAGTAAAAAGCTTCAAATTCAAGGCGCGCAAATTCCGAGGAATGAGACGTACTTATAGTACGTCGCAGTGACGAGGAATGCAGCGCAACGCGGAAGTTGGACTTTTTACGAAGCCATCAACATTGTTGATTGATTGAAAGGCAATTATTATGCAATTTTCAAGACTTTTACCGAAAAGATTTAGTACCCGATTGATAGCTATTACAATCATTTCAGGTTTAATTCCTATAATAATCTTTGGTTACTTAATAAACATATTCGATAACCGATTTCTTACCCAAATCAATTATGCTGTTGACCAAGGACAAGAAGAGCAGTGGCAACGTAGTGAAGCCGTAATTAGAAAAATGGCAGAAGATTTTATTCGCCAGAAAGTACTGGATGTGGTTCTTCAGTTGGAATTATACCTTCAGGCCCACCCTGAGATGACCGTAGAAGACCTGCAAAATAACTCAAAATTCAGAGAAATTGCTGTTCAACCCGTTGGCAAAAAAGGATACACAGCGGTTCAGGATGTGGATACCGCTATTAATCGCTTTCACAAAAACTCCAAAACAGAAAATTTAGACTTACATTCGCTATCGGACAAACTGCCGGAGTTTTGGACTATCATGGAAGAAAGTTTGGATGGAAGATATTCACATGGATACTACAAATGGAAAGAGCCTAACGGAGAAATACGTGATAAATTTATGTACATAGCACCGCTTAATAAAAAAACCGCGGACGGTGTTCGATTTGGCGTTGCGGCAACTATTTATATTGACGAATTTACACATCCCATTCTGGCCGCACAGGATGTTTCTCACAGCACATCCCGCTACTTGATGATCGCATTAAAAGGTCTAATACAATCATTTAAAACAGTTGGGTTTTTGTCTATGGGTTTGGGCATTGTGTTTATTATGGTTTTGGCGACTTGGACGGGGATCTATTTTTCTCGTGCCATCACCAACCTTCAAGAGGCAACCAAGGCAGTCAATCAAGGCAATTTTGACATACGGGTTAAGCCCGATATGTCCGGCGATGTGGGACAATTAATAAAAGATTTTAACCAGATGCTGGCCCAGTTGTCTATAACTACGGTGAAAAAGGAACAGCTAAAAGCAAGTCAAGAAGAATTGAAGACAAGCAACGCCCAGCTGCATCAGGAAATCATGGAACGTGAGCAGGCCGAGGAGGCGTTGCGAGAAAGCGAAGAAAGATTTCGAGAGTTAGCCGAATTATTGCCGGAGACCATCTTCGAAATAGATTTAAATGGTCATCTCACATTTGTGAATCGTAGTGCATTAGACCATTTTAAGTACACTCAACAGGACGTTGATCAAGGTTTAAATGGATTTGATATGTTCGTTCCTGAAGACCGCCAAAGAGCAATAGAACATGCTCAAAAGATATTGCAGGGAGAACGGATTGGTCTTGTCGAGTATACCGCATTAAGAAAAGACGGCAGCACTTTTCCCGTTATGTTGAATGCAGCCATTATAACCCATGAAGATAAACCAATCGGTTTTAGAGGAATTGCCATTGATATTAGCGAAAGAGTACAGTCAGAAGAGACGTTGCGGGAAAGTGAATCTAAATTCCGCAGCCTTTTTAATTTATCTCCTCAAGCCATTGCTCTTACTGAATTAGAAACAGGCAAACTGGCTGATGTCAATAATATGTTTTGTGATCTGACCAAATACTCCCAAAAAGAGATCATTGGAAAAACAACAACACAAGTTGGGTTTTACTCTAATGTTGACAGGGCCAGATTTATAAAGGAGTTACAGACATCCGGAGAAGTCAATGGATTGGAAATGGATTTTAAGGCCAAAGACGGCGCCATTCTCAATGCACTTATGTTTGCCAGATTCATTCCGATTTCAGGGGAATCTTTTATTCTAACCATCTTTCTTGACATAACGGAACAAAAACAGCTTCAAGCCCAACTCCAGCAAGTCCAGAAGATGGAGTCCATCGGCACTCTGGCCGGAGGGATCGCCCATGATTTCAACAATATCCTTTTTTCCGTGTTTGGATATACTGAATTGGCGTTAGATGATACTGAAAGAGGAACCCCGTTACATAACAAATTGCAGCAAGTGCTTATCGCTGCGCATCGTGCTAAAAACCTGGTCAAACAGATCCTCACATTCAGCAGACAGGCTGATCAGAAACTAAAACCATTAAAAGTTCAGCTGGTTGTCAGAGAGGCATTGAAACTCATCAGATCTTCTTTGCCAAGTACCATTGAAATCAACCAGAATATCAGCAATACATGCAGTTTTGTTATGGCCGATGCCACACAGATTCATCAGGTCGCCATGAACCTTTTAACCAATGCCTATCACTCCATGGAGGATGAAGGCGGCAAACTGGATGTAAGCCTAAAAGAGGTTGATTTAGATGTGGAAGACTTAAAAGACCCGGCTATGATTCCCGGGCTATATGTTTGTTTGACAGTGGCGGATACCGGCGCAGGCATTGATGAGTATGTAATTGATCGAATATTTGAACCTTATTTTTCTACCAAGGAAAAAGATAAAGGCACCGGGCTGGGCCTTGCCATGGTTCACGGCATAGTTAAAAGCTTTGGAGGCAACATAAGGGTATACAGCGAACCGGGCCAGGGAACCGCATTTCATGTTTACCTGCCGGCAATCCAAACCCAGGATGAAACAAAGGAAACCTGGGGCATATCACCTGTGGAAGGGGGCAAAGAACGAATCCTTTTGGTTGATGATGAAGAGCAGATTGTTCGAATGTCACAACAGGTGCTGGAACGACTCGGTTATCATGTCACCGCACGAACCAGCAGCATTGAAACACTGGAAGCGTTTCGAGCAGCTCCTGACAAGTTCGATATTGTCATCACCGATATGACCATGCCAAATATGACAGGTGTTCACCTTGCCAAAAAACTTATTGAAATAAAATCTGATATTCCAATTATAATTTGCACCGGTTTTTCCGAAAAGATCAGCGCAGACAAGGCAAAGGCCATGGGCATTCGCGGATATGTCATGAAGCCGGTGGTTAGAAGTGAACTTGCCAAAAAAATCAGAGAAGTGCTGGGATAAGGACTCAATAATCACTTAAAGCAGGTCTTATTTTTTGACACATCACGGAGGCGGAATGGAGAACTCTTCTTTCAGAAATTTGTGTCTTTTTCACACGCTTGACGGACTGCGCGACGGGCTTTCGCACTTTTCCGGAGCGAGCCGTGCCGCTATTATCTATGCTGTAAAGCCCGATGATCCGGTTTACGTTTACGATCCTCAGCATCTTCTTCATGGCCATGAACCCAAGCTCAAAAAACTCTATCTTGATTCCAACGAGTGGCGGGAAAAGGCATCTGACATATCCCGACTTATGCGCTCCGGTCATGTCCAACCCGAAAAGAATCTTCAACTCACAGGGCTCATCTCTTTTGGCGGCAGATCCCACTCTATTTTTTACCAGATGTGGTTTACTGAGCATCATCCGGATATGTGTTCAATCGGCCCCACAGAATGTTGGCTTGAACATGCAACCTGGCTTCTTTCCCATGATTTTGCCAGTAAAGACCCTTTGTATGCAGGTAATTCCGGATATGTTTTGCGTAACTATGCAACTCATGCGGTTCGCGATTATATTATTGATCAAATGAACATCCGGCTGGGATGGGACAGCTCGCTTCGGATTTTTCCCGTTCTGGATGCCGTCATCGGCATTTCAAAAACAAGGGAAGAGGGGGAATGGCCTCAAGGTAAATTAATTTTTACGGAACCTCGTATGTTTTCGGAAATAGAATTTATCATCCGTTTTCCGGTTATAGAACAGCCCGGTCTGAACAATTTAAAGCATGTGCGTAAACTGTTGCTGGCAGTGGAAAATTCAGACCGCAAACTTGTCTCTGATGGAAAGACCATCGTGGGAATCGCAACAGGTAATGTGAAACAGTTCCATATCGCTGCTGATTTTAAAAGCTGGCACGGCTTTTTGAGCTTAGATAATGATCTTGTGTGCAGTTTTTCTGATGGAAGTTTTCACTCATCTACTTACCAGGCCAGGCTGGTTGAGGTGGAAGAAATTTTGCTCGAAGCCGAGACCGATCCTTCAACCAAACATGACTTGTTTCAAATTGTTTCCGGAATTGTTCACACTGCCGAGAATGGAAAATACGGATGCACTCTCGTCATTGATTTTAACGATGAGCCTGTCAAAATTTCCGGGCAAAAACTTGAACCGCCCATTGACTTGCGTGAGGCAGGTTTTTTGGAATTTTCGGAATCTCTTTCAAAGGTCGACGGCGCGTTGCATATCGGAGCCGACATGAAACTTCACGGGTTTGCCTGCCTTCTGGACGGCCGGGCCACTCCGACCGAAGATCGGGCACGGGGAGCACGTTTTAATTCCGCGCTTCGATTCACCGCTGAACACAATAACCTTATTATCATAGTGGTATCGGCAGACCGACCCGTTTCCGTGATTCAGGAAGGTGTAGAGCTGAATGCTCAATGTGAATGGAAACCGGTTTCAGGATGTACTGATCCGCCGCCTACTATAGAAGAATGGCTTTCCGAAGCGTAAACCTTTTGCCGCGCAATGGCGGCAGCTTTCAAAACCTCCACTTTAACGTCTACATAATCATAAACCTTTGCTTTCGTCTTGCCCGGTGCGGGCCGGAGCACCCGGCCAATGTATTGAAGCACCCTGCCGCTGAATTTTATGGGCGTTGTCAGAAACAAGGGAGACAGATCCCTGCGATCAAACCCCTCCCCGATAAGCTGTCCTGTGGCCAGCAACACCTTGACGTTTCCCTGATTTAAGCGGTCCAGGACCTCCCGCCGCTGACTGCCGGTAACATCGCCGGTCAATACTTCGCAGGATATGTTATGTCCATATTCCAAAATCGCCCTCAGGTTCTCACAGTGTTTTTTTCTGTCGGATAGAACCAAGCAGACCCCATCGGTGTTATCTACCTCCTGTGCAACATCCGATGCGATCAGGCGGTTTCTGTCATCGTCCGACGTGAGTTCGGATATCATTTTGCTGTATTCATTCACCGGATCGTAATAGGGCTTAAAATCGGTCTCCCGGATGATAATCTCGGCAGGCAGCACATCACCGCTTTCAACCAAACGGCTTTGATCGATTTTTTGATGCACATCTCCCAAGTGCCAGAATATCAATTTTGACAGCTGGTCCCGGCGCCATGGGGTTGCCGACAGTCCGAGCATATATTTGGAATCAAAATCGCTCACCGCCTGGGTAAAGGTTCGGCTGGGACATCGATGGCATTCATCCACCAGCAGAAACCCCACAGATTGGGATACGTCTTCAGCACATTTATACAATGATTGAACCAGGGCCACCGTAATTTTTTCGCCCACATTTTTTTTCCCGCTGCCGATAAACCCCACGTCCTCCTCGGGTATTCCGAGAAACTCCCCTGCCCTTTCCATCCATTGATACGCCAGATCTTTGGTATGCACCACAATCAGGGCGGGTTGCCGGCGCCGGGCAATCATATACAGCGCCATCACCGTTTTTCCGCTGCCCGTGGGGGCGTCCAAGGTGCCGAAATCTCTTGACAGCATGACCGTAACCGCTTGGTTCTGGAACGGCTTGAGTTCCCCGGCAAAATTGAAATCCACCGGCGTCAAAACCCGTCTTTGATCATCAATCTCAACCGGTACCTTCCGACGTCTGCAGAGCAACACCAACTGCCGCATATACCCCCTGGGGATCCACAGCCCGCCGCCCCGGGTTTTATCATAAAATCTAAGCAGTTTTGGGGTGCCCCGGTTCCAGCGGCCCATTCTATGATTTTCCATCCATTTTGGGTTGGGGAATGTCAGCGTATCCATGAGCGTAGCCCGAATTTCCGGGGGGAT
>MAXL01000076.1 GCA_001751005.1 Desulfobacterales bacterium S5133MH16 | reverse complement strand
CTTTATCGTATTCGACGGATACCCCATCACAGGACGGGCGACAAGTGGTGCATTTATCCGATGTACGACTTTGCCCATTGCCTTTCGGATTCCATCGAAGGAATTACCCATTCTCTTTGCACCCTTGAGTTTGAAATTAATCGCCAACTCTACGATTGGATACTGGACGAACTGAACGTGGATTGCCATCCCCAACAAATCGAGTTCGCACGCCTTAACCTCAATTATACGGTATTAAGCAAGCGCAAACTTTTGGAATTGGTAGATGGGGGACATGTCTCAGGATGGGACGATCCTCGAATGCCGACCATAAGCGGTCTGAGGAGACGCGGCTATATACCGGACTCGATCCGCAATTTTTGTGACCGAATCGGAGTCGCCCGACGGGACAGCATTGTTGATATTGCATTGCTCGAATACAGCATCAGAGAAGATTTGAATAAACGGGCACAGCGCGTAATGGGTGTTTTGAATCCGCTGAAGATTGTCATCGACAACTATCCCGAAGATAAAGTTGAAGAATTGGATGCCTTGAACAACCCGGAAGATCCGTCTATGGGTACACGCAAGATTCCTTTTTCGCGCGTGATTTACATCGAAGAGGACGACTTTTTAGAGGATCCGCCGAAAAAATTTTTCCGTTTGGCGCCCGGGCGTGAGGTGCGACTGCGATATGCGTATTATATAAGATGTGTGAGAGTTGTTAAGGATGAAAAAACCGGCCAGGTGGTCGAACTGCATTGCACCTATGATCCGGATACACGCGGCGGATCATCCCCGGATGGACGGAAGGTCAAAGCGACCTTACATTGGGTTTCTGCGGCCCACGCCATCAAAGCCGAAACGCGCCTTTACGATCATCTCTTTATAAAAGAAAATCCGGATGAGGAAAAGCATGTTGATTTTAAAACATATTTAAATCCGAATTCTCTGGAGATACGTCCTTTTTTTGTGGAACCCGGTCTTGCCGGTGCGGCGCCGGGTAGCAGGTACCAGTTTGAAAGACTCGGTTATTTCTGCGTGGATTCCGTGGATTCTTCCGACCAAGCCCTGGTATTCAACCGGACGGTAACGTTACGGGATACATGGGCCAGAATACAGAAAGCACAGCAGAAAAAGCAAAAAAAGAGGTAACCGTTCAGTTCTTTGAAACAAGCCGGATCCAAACGAGCGGTCTATAAAATTTTCAAAAAACTAAAGTGATATCAAAAAACATGATATCAAAAGAGGTGAAACCGTGCCGATCTACGAATTTTATTGCAGGGACTGTAATACCATTTTTAATTTTTTTTCCAAAACCATTAATACGACCAAAAAGCCTAAGTGTCCGAAATGTAAAACAATGACACTTACCAAACAGATTTCCGTGGTGGCAGTTACCGGACGAGCAAAGGAAGACAGCGATATGGATGATCTGCCATTTGACAGCAGTAAAATGGAACAGGCCATGCAGATGCTGGCGGGTGAAGCTGACAAAATGAACGAGGATGATCCCAAGCAGGCTGCCAATCTTATGCGCAAACTTTCTGATATGACAGGCCTTAAACTCGGTAACGGCATGGATGAAGCATTGAGAAGGATGGAAAAAGGTGAAGATCCTGAACAGGTAGAGGCTGAATTGGGTGATATTCTGGAAGAGGAAGACCCGTTTTCTCTACAGGCGAAAAAGGCAAAAAGCATCAAAACAAGACACAAAGAACCGTTACGAGATGAAACTCTTTATGACCTATGACCGTTTCATGAAAAATTGTACTTGGAGGTTTTAGGCGCTTATTCAAACAACATCGACAAAATTTTGCCGATCTTGAAATGTCCAATTTCCAATTTCCAATCATTTAATTCCCCGGAACTTTTTGAGACGTTTCTTAGTTTAAATGTTGGGCTATGTTTTTTTTAACGTCTTACATTGACAAATCCATATGCCGGAACTATTTTGTTCTTAACTTTAGAACGAATTTAATCGGACGTATATTACTTAAAATAAGGAGAATATCATGATTGAAGTTACCAAATCAGCGACAGAACAGATTGCCGAGTATTTCAAAGGCAAAGAAGTTTCACCGATACGGATCTTTTTAAATGCGGGAGGATGAGGCGGTCCATCGCTCGCTATGGCTCTGGATGAGTCTAAAGATACAGATCACGTTTATGAAATTGACGGTTTCAAATATATTGTCGATAAAGAGTTTATGGAAAAAACAAAACCGATTAAGATAGATTTTTCCGGAATGGGTTTTAAATTAGACTGCGGCATAGCTTTCGAATCAGGATGTTCAAGCTGCGGAACAAAAACAAATTCCTGCTGTTAATCATACAGACTATTTTTTTTACCCAAGGGCAACACAGTTACGGTGTTGCCCTTTTTTTGATTGAAAGAGATTGTCTTCAAATTGAGCTAATTGGTTGGGAATTCTAAGCTATCACCTTCAGAGAGATCGGATTCGGACATATCGCTCCCGTCAGTGTGAAGATCCAATAACGTTTGGATTTCAGATGCTTCTTTAACGGTTTTTTCGCGAAAATGTGTTTTGATGATCTCAATACGATGTCGAGCCAATTTTTCATCCTCAAATTTTAAGTAAGTTAAAATAACTTGTTTTGTGTGGTCATCATCTTTCAGTGGGTCGGGAAGGTGATCAATCAAGCGCTGAAAAGCCCATTGCAAATCGTCCGGAATTTTCATTTGGTTCGTCATGGTATCTCCTGAATACGGGTTTTGAATATGGCGATTTTTGACAATAAATCATGAATGAAAAATGTAAAGTGTTTTTCTTAGAAATTTTTAAAAAATTTAAAAAATGGTATCAGATATCGACCCGCTTAAAAACCGGATCACCCAAATGCTTGTTTGGCTCCTTGTTTTGTAACGTTTAAATGATACAAAAGTGAAGAACCACGGTGGGTTAAGCGATACCGGTTGAAAAATTATTATAACTTTGATAGGATTAACTTATATCACATCTCCAAATATCACAGAAAAGATAAAATATTATGACCTTAGAAGAACTGAATCCGGAAAAGATACTAAAATTATCAGGAGGTTATTGGGAAACTTGTACGCTTCATGCAGGAGTTAAACTCGATGTTTTCACAATTATAGGCAAGGATCATCTTAAGGGGGAAGATGTGGCCGACAAACTTGACGGCGATAAAAGAGGCGTTAAAATGCTTCTCAATGCCCTTTCTGCCATGGACCTTCTGGTGAAAAAAGAAGATATTTATTCTAATACGCCGTTGAGTTTGACTTTTCTTTCCAAGGACTCTTCCCGATATATAGGGCACATCATCTTGCACCATCACAATTTGATAGAGTCCTGGAGCCGGCTGGATGTGGCGGTTCGATCCGGCCGTTCGGTAAGGCATAGAGTAACTCATACGGATGAAGAACAACGAGAAAATTTTCTTATGGGGATGTTCAATTTGGCGATGAATCTCGCTCCGGTGCTGGCCCCTAAAGTAGATCTTTCCGGTCGGCGGCATTTACTGGATCTGGGCGGCGGCCCCGGGACTTATGCCATCCATTTTTGTATGAACAATCCCCGGCTCAAAGCAACTGTTTATGACCTGCCCACCACTCGCCCCTTTGCTGAAAAAACCATTGCTAAATTTTATTTGCAAGACCGGATCGATTTCAAGCAAGTGGATTATCTCGAAGAAGAGATTGAAGGAATCTATGACGTTACCTGGCTGTCGCATATTCTCCACGGAGAAGGACCCGAGGAATGTCGCAAAATTATCGGCAAGGCGGTTTCTGCTCTGGAACCTGGGGGAATGATCCTGATCCACGATTTTATTTTAAACGACAGCATGGACGGCCCTCTTTTCCCGGCTCTGTTTTCCCTGAATATGTTCTTGGGAACGCCGTCAGGACGATCCTATTCTGAAAAACAGATCGAGGACATGCTTTCTGATGCCGGGGTCAAGGAAATCCGGCGCATTTTTTTCGAGTCCCCCAATGATTCGGGAATAATATCCGGTATTGTTTGATGAGGAATAGATCATGAATTATCATCCCATTACCCGCAGAGAATCGATAAAAAAACTTCTTAGAATATCCGGAGGCCTTGCACTGACCGGCGCAATGACATGGCCCTTTCAAAAAACGATTTCGGCCTGGGCCGGATCAACGAATAAAAAATTTATTGTTGAGGGGATCGGCCAGAATCATGAATATTCTGTTAAGGCGTTGGCCGGAAAAGTTTTTGAGGCGGCCGGGGGAATACAGAAATTTGTTTCAAAGCAGGATGTGGTGGTGATCAAACCGAATATCTCCTGGGCAAGGTCCCCTGACCTGGCGGCAACCACCAATCCGGAAGTTCTGGAAGCGGTTGTTGAACTTTGCCAGGAGGCCGGAGCCAAAAAAATCAGAATCGCCGATCATACCATCCATGACGCCAGACGCTGTTTTGCCATCACAGGCGCCGGGATGGTGGCAAAAAAAACCGGAGCGGATCTGGTCTATCCAAGGTCGTCATTGATGCGGAACATGAAATTACGGGGACATCGTCTGGATGTCTGGCCGGTTTTCTTGCCGCTGGTTGAAGCCGACAAAGTCATCAATCTACCGGTTGCCAAGGTCCATAGCCTTAGCGGTCTGACCCTTGGCATGAAAAACTGGATTGGAGCTGTGGGCGGCAGAAGAAGTGCCCTGCATCAGGATATCCATCTGACCATTGTGGATCTGGCCCAATTTTTCAACCCCACGATCACTCTTATAGATGCCACCCGGATCATGGTCTCTAACGGTCCCTCGGGAGGAAGCCGTTCGGATGTGGCGGTCTCAAATCGCCTTATATTGAGTGACGATCCTGTTGCCGCAGATGCTAAAGCCTCCGGTCTTTTTAATTTTCGTCCCCAGGACATCGGTTTCATTCGCCTCGGGGAAAAATGGGGACTTGGCACAACTGAATTTCAGAAACTCCACCAGCACAAGGTGATCATTTGAAAGCAAACCATCTGGTTTGGATACGACGTGTGAGCCAGGCCTTTTTTTTAATTCTTTTCATTTTTCTCGTGGTTGAAAGCCGCCTACCCCAAGACATTTATCTGGATTATTCCATAGCACTGAACGCTGAACAGGACATCGAGCTGGATTATCCTGTAAAATATTTCTTTCAGCTTGATCCCCTCATATGGATTACATCTCTCATATCAGGGCACCAGTGGATCAAAGGCTTTGGATGGGCTTTAGGGATTGTTGTCCTGACGTTTTTCTTTGGCAGGATTTTCTGCGGCTTTATCTGTCCATTGGGCACCCTTCACCACATGGTGAGTTACATCAGACCGGCCCTGAAAGAACAACGTATGGTCTCTGCCAACCAAAAACACGCCAGTCAGAGATTCAAATATTTTTTGCTTATCCTATTTCTTATAGCTGCGTTGCTGGGTCTCAATCTCACCGGACTATTAGACCCCACGGCTTTTTTCTTCCGTTCTCTGGCCCTTGCTGTTTTCCCCGGGATCGGAACCGGGATTAAAGAATTATTGGATCTGGCTGCGCAAAGCGATATAAAAATCTTACATTATATAAGCTACGGCGGGGAGGTCCTGGTATCACCGGTTTTCGGATATGGATATAAAGCCTTCAAATCTGCCTGGTTCATCGGCATTCTTTTTCTATTTATTTTGTTTCTCAACCGTATCCGTCCGCGTTTCTGGTGCCGGACCTTATGTCCTCTGGGCGCTCTTTTGGGTCTTTTGGGACGGTTCAGTATCCTGAGACTGGAAAAAGATCCTGAAAAATGCACGAATTGTAACTTGTGTCTTCAATCCTGCCAGGGGGCAGCTTCTCCGGTTCCGGGCCAGGAATGGGACGCCTCGGAATGTATGTTCTGCTTTAACTGTTTTAACGCCTGCCCTGAAGATGCCATTGTTTTTAAATTGGGATGGCCGCAGGAGGTTAGTAAAAAACCCGATATGGGTCGCCGGGCGGTGCTGGGTGGTTTGTTGGCCGGCCTGTCCTTTCCCCTTTTAGGACGGTTGGACGGCAGGTTGCACACTGTATCTGATGCCCGTCTGATCAGACCTCCGGGTTCATTGCCCGAAAAGGATTTTTTAAAGCTCTGCCAGCGGTGCGGACTCTGCATGAAGGTTTGTCCGACAAACGCAATCAACCCTGCACTCACAGAAGCGGGAATGGCCGGGTTCTGGACACCGAATCTCATTATGATCCAGGGCTATTGTGAATATACCTGCACACTTTGCAGCTGGGTTTGTCCTACGGGGGCTATCCGTAAATTATCAGGCAAAGAGAAAATCGAAAGTCCCATCAGGATAGGGTCGGTCCATATAGACCGGGGACGGTGCCTCCCGTGGTCGGGAAACGGGCCCTGCATCGTCTGTGAAGAACACTG
>MAXL01000075.1 GCA_001751005.1 Desulfobacterales bacterium S5133MH16 | reverse complement strand
ATGGGTGGATCCAGCAAGGGCATGATTTCGCTGTCAATATAACAAACAATCGATATGTCTTTTGGAACATTTAATCCCGAATCCTTGATGGCTTTTAAACAGGCGGGCACCATTTCGAAACCAGCAAGGAAAAAGGCCGTAACGGAGGGATGGTCTTGAAGAATCGTCCGTGTTTTTGCATAGGCCATTTGATAATCATAGTCAGCATAGACAATAATATCGTTATCAAGATTGATTTGACCATCCGTAAGCGCTCTTTTATATCCTTTTATTATCCTTGATGTAACGGTTGCTTTAGAAGTACCTGCAATCAAAGCAATTTTCTTGTGGCCTAAGTTTATTATATAGGATACCGCTTTGAAGGCATCTTTTTCATAATTTATTCCCAAGTAATTTATTTTCGCGGTTCCCCAATAATAGTCGATTACAACAAAATTGAATTTTAACTTGTTCAGGCTTTTTATGTAATTGTCGACAAAATGCCGGGTCGTATAGCGCGAATTAATTAGTATTAGACCATCTACCGTATTTTGTGTCACAATTTGGCTGATCGGTCTATCTCTATACAGGTTCCGGCCGCCGGAAAACAATACAATATCAAAGCCCCTTTCATAAAGAATGTCCTGAATTCCTGTAATCTCTTCGATGTATGTATAATTACGAAAAATGGGCATTTCAAAAGGCGTATACAGTCCTATGCAATTGGTTTTACCCGATGCAAGTCTCTTAGCAGTAAGATTCGGATTATAGTCCAGCTTCCGAATCGCATTCAGGACTCGCTTGCGAGTCTTTGGACTCACCCGTGATCCTCCAACATTATTTACAACCAACGACACAGTAGTGTGGGATACACCGGCTGCTTCAGCCACTTTTTTGAGTGTCGTACCCATAAAAATTTGTCCTTCGGTATTTATTTCTTAAATAAAGTTTAACGCTAAACGCATACTATTATTTTAAAACACTGTCAAGAGCACAACCGTGACTCTTTCTCCACGTTAAAATTGATCCGGTTCCAACTCAAGTAATTCAGAAATAATAGAGAGATAGCCCTCAAGAGATTGCATCATCATTTCCATATTGACCATTTCATCGGGTGTATGTGCATATCGTTCTTCTGTCCCTGAATAACCGATTGTGGGAATCCCCATCAAAGCGGATGTCATGCTACCGTCGGTTCCAAATTTCCAGTATTTAATTTCCGGATGTTGTCCTATTTTTTTTAACGCCAGGAGTGTTTTTTGGACAAGTGGATGTTCTTCGTCGGTGATCCACGGCGGGTGATATTTCTGAACTTCCTTTTCATAGCCGGTATAAGACCTTTCCACTAATTTTCTGACACAAACGGTCGCTTCAAACTGAGGGTCATTTTTTTTGATTTCCTCGAACAAAAGCTCAAATTCTTCTAAAAGTTCTTCGACACGCTCATCGGGCATATATCTTCGATCAATTGAAATTTCGCATTCATCAGGAATGATACTCAAGGCCCCAGGCCGGCAAACCAGATTTGTTATGGTAACAGAGCTCTCGCCAAGAAGTGGATGGCTGCTTATGCTTTTACACAATTTATTAAATACATGATCGAGTACCGGCATCATCTTTTCAAGCGCATTGATGCCGGCCTGGGGAATTGAAGAATGAGCGGTTTTGCCTTTTGTTTTGACGACAATTTCCACTTTTCCCCTCTGCCCTAGCACAACATTGAGGCCAGTAGGTTCACATAATAAAACCAGATCGCAACCAAGTTTTTTATCCGGAAATGTTTGCTTGCATAAATATTCCATACCAAACATTTCCGCCGCTTCCTCATGGACAACTGCGGAAAAAATCAAGTTTCCCTTAAAAGAAGCCCCTTTATCTTTCAATAATTTAAATAGTTTTATGGTGAACAAGTGGACGGAGAGTCCTCCCTTCAGATCTGCCGCACCTCTTCCGTGGATATTGCCTTTATCATCAATTTGTGCCCCAAATGGAATATACGGATGCCAATTATTTATATTGCCGGCAGGCACAACATCGAGATGCCCATTCAAGAGAATATTAGTACCGTTTTCCTGTCCCCGTATAACACCGACGACGTTTCCAATACCATCGATAAAAGCATCATCCAGATCAAATTCTTCGAGTTTCTTTAAGATTACTTTTGCGAGTTCCCCTTCCTGTCCGGTAAAGGATGGTATTTTTATAATTTCTTGTGTAAATTGTATAACCTCTTTTTGGATTTCATTAATTAATTTTATCATTAAGTTATGCGCTCCTTATTTACCGAGAAAGTTCAATACCGAGACTTTTTTTATTTCAAGTTGTTAACATAATGGAAATTTACGTTCAACATATAAATCGAAGGGGCTTAAGAGGAATACTTTTTGACTACCCCATATTGCTGAACCCGTAACACCTTATATTTGATCCTTTCCCTCTGTATTTTTCTGTATTATTATCCGTGGCAAAGAAAAGGGTACCTCTGTAAAAAGGATTCGCTTGACAGTAAGGCCAAGATTATTATGATGAAAATCCTGACAGTTTCAGATCGAGTTGAACCGGTGCTGTATGATCATTTCCAGGCTGAGAGTTTTCGGGATCTCATTGATCGGTATGCACCGCGTTATTTTATCCATGGACATATGCATTTTAACTACACCGACCGCACCCGGCGCATGACGTCTGTGAATAACACGAAGGTGATTAACAGCTATGGGTATTACATTTTTGAAATCGACCTTAGCCAACATCCAGAATAAAAAAGGATCCGCCCGGAAACCACAGGATGAAAAAGAAGGGATAAAAAGCTTTAAGGAAAATCAGAAGGCCCAGGAAGCTGATCGGAACCGTAACGTCAGAACAATTTTTGTCCCGCTCGATATTCTCAAAAGGAAAATCTATTCTAACGGAGTACTTCAAAGAGAAAGAAAGCAATGATGAAACGGAAACCAATGGTTTGTCGAGTACTGGTAAAAACGCTTTTTGTAATATTTGTTTTGTTCTTTGTTGTTTCCTGCCGAACTTCTGAAGAAGGTTTTTCACAGGTAAGCGTTAAACAAAAGGCGAATAAATGTTACGTGATCGGCCACCGGGGTGCGGCTGGCCTGTCTCCTGAAAATACATTGTCAGCGTTCAGACGGGCATTGGACCTAAAAGTGGATGCTGTCGAGCTGGATGTTCTCCTTACT
>MAXL01000074.1 GCA_001751005.1 Desulfobacterales bacterium S5133MH16 | reverse complement strand
GGCGTCCATTTTGTTCCTTAAGGCAACAATTGTGGGCACCACATCCAGATTGTCGCACCACTGCCTGAAACCGATGACGGCCTCGTCAACGATTCTTTCCCCTTTAATTGCCTCCTTGTTGCGACTTTCAATAGTTTCATCGATGACCCCTTTCAGGTCATCGATGTCATAAACATATGAATTGGTCAGGCGGTTTATTTCCGGATCGATATCTCGGGGCACCGCGATATCGATAAAGAAAATAGGCCGATTCCGCCGCCGCCGTATGATCCCCTTGACCTGTTTGCGGGTAACAACGTAATCGGTTGAGCCGGTGGAACTGATAACAATATCAACCCGCTCTAAGCTGTCTGCAAGCTCTTCAAATCGGATGGCTTTGCCCTTGAACCTTTTGGCAAGTTTAACCCCGTTTTCAAAGGTTCGGTTGGCAACCAAAATATCCCCGACCTTATTTCGAATCAGATGGTCAACCGCCAGTTCCGCCATTTCCCCGGCTCCGATAAGGAGCACTTTTTTCCCTTCAAAGGCGCCGAATATTTTACGCCCCAGCTCAATCGCCGCATAACTGATGGATACCGCATGATTTCCGATCCCGGTTTCACTGCGGACACGTTTTGCCACGAAAAAGGTTCGATGAAGCAATTTGTTCAGAATAACACCGGATGTCTTTTTTAAGGTCGCCATTTTATACGCTTCTTTTAACTGACCCAGTATCTGCGGCTCTCCAACAACCATGGAGTCAAGACTCGAAGCTACCCGGAACATATGCCGGACAGCATCATCCCCCTTATGGATATAAAGGGATTTTTCAAATTCGGAAGCAGGCAGCTTTTTAAATTCGGATAGAAACATTTTAGCAGTTCTCACCGCATTGGATTTGTCCTCGGTGGCCATGAGAATTTCTACGCGGTTGCAGGTTGAAACAAGCACTGCTTCACTGATCACCGGTGATTCTTGAAAAGCTTTCAGCACAGCGGATGTCTCGTCCGGCGAGAAGGCCAGGCACTCCCTCAACGCCACCGGTGCTGTTTTATGATTCAATCCCAATAAGACGATTTCTAACATATTTCTTAATAATATGGGGTTCTTATCCTCCCCATCTACAATCTTGTGAATTCTCCGTGATGGCCCTGCAATAGAAAGTTAACCCCAAAAAAAGTAAATAAAACGACTGCAAAACCGATGATCGCCATAATTGCCGCCCTGCGCCCCCGCCATCCCACAGTGAGGCGCTGATGGAGCAAGGCCGCATACAACAGCCAGGTGATTCCCGACCAGACCTCTTTGGGGTCCCAGCTCCAGAACCTGCCCCAGACCGATTTGGCGTAGATGAAACCGGTTATCAGTCCCAAAGTAAGCATTGTGAATCCTGTAACAATACATGCATATCCGGTTGTATCGAGAAGTTCCAGAGACGGAAGGCGTTTGAAAAAAAATCCATGAGTTTTGGATTTTATCGTATGTTCCTGCACAAGATACAAAAACCCCACCCCACAGGCCAGAGCGAATGAGGCCTCGCCGATAAAGATGGTAATGACATGGGCAACAAGCCATATGTTATTTAAGATACTGTCGGCCTGATGGGGTGCGCTCGGTAACCGGGAAGCGATGACCATTACCAGGGTGACCAGCGGAGCGGCAAATATCCCCAGAATCTTGAGATGGAACCGAAAGTGAAAGATCAGGAAAACACCGGCAATGGTCCAGCCTGCCATGGACAGGGTTTGGTGAAGATTATTTACGGGAAAATGCCCGGATTGAAAAAACCCGTAACCGATCCATGCCGTATGACATAAAAAGCCGGCTGCAATCAGATAAACCCCTATCTTTTGAAGGTAATCTTTCTGCAGGAAAAGATAGGCCACGTATCCTGCCGTGCTCAGCATGTAGAAAAAAATGGTTATAACTATCAAAATTTCCACGGATGGCACCTATGCATTTTTCAAAACCGGGCTGGATGTCGGTTGATTTGCCATTAATTCGTCGAATATATATCCTTCACCAAGAATTTCAAATAGCAAGGAATTAATCGCCGCAATATCGCGGTCTTTTATCAGGTTAACCAGGGCTCGTTTGATCAAGTTTTCAAAAAGATGCTTATGAGCCTCGGGTTCGTGATCTTCACTTAAAAGTTTGGTGCGGATGCCGCCCATAAGCGTCAGAAAATCAGCATATTCGGTTCCGAATTCCTTCTCAAGATCTTTTCGCATCTTTTTTGCAAATGCAGGACTTTTGCCGGAAGTCGATATGGCGATGATCAAATCTCCCCGGTTTACAATGGCCGGGAGAATAAAATTACACACTTCGGGGCGATCCGCGATATTGCACAGCATACCGAGCCGTTCTGCTCCGGCATGAATCTCTCGGTTCAATTCCGGGTTGTCTGTTGCGCCGATGACCAGAAAAATTTGGTCAAGATCTGTGGGCTTGAAACCCCTTCTTTCTAATTTTATCAAGCCCTTATTTGAAAGCTCCTCTATCTTTTCGGTAACTTCCGGACTGACAACAACTACCATTGCACCACAGTCAAGCAGCGTTATTACCTTGCGGGTGCCCACGTCACCCCCACCCACCACTAAGCATTTTCGATTTCGGATATCAAGATTGACAGGATAATATCTCATGGAACCTCAAAACAAACACCATAGCAGTTGCCGACAAGGCGCCAAGACACCAAGGATTTTATTTTGTTATTCTTTCTTTGTGCCTTAGTGGCAGCATTGAAAAAGTATTGCCACAAAAAGCACAAAATTCAAAATTAATAAACCAAAATAACATTTTCATATCAAAATAGCCATGCTAATCAAAAAAACAAGCCATATTCATGAATTTTATTGTAATATCAAATCATTGTCTTGCCCAGTTCCCGGACCTGTAATGACACGTTTATCCGAACACGCGGGTTATAAGTTTTTGACTGTTATGCTATGTTATTCTTTTTTGTCCTTGGGATAAATAATAAGCCGATCTCCCGGATGGATCGGCTCATTTAAGTCAATACGGTTCCAGATAATAAGCACGCCCAGGGGCACATCGAACTTCTCGGCAATAGAGGATAAATTATCCCCTTCTTTAATGACATAGATCCGATCGGTTTTGTCTGCCTGATACTCCTTAACCAATTTTTTATAACGCGTATTAAACCCTTTTTTCACCCCTTTGGGAATGAGGATTGTATGGGTGCCTTCGGCAAGATAATGTCCCCGAATTTCGGGATTAAGATCCTTGATGGCTTTAAAATCCGTTCCGGAAGCCTTTGCGATCAGGCTGAGGGGGATTTCCTGGAAACAATCGATGGTGATCCGGTCGAATTCAAGGGCCGGATAAACATCATCATCAGTGAGATCAAATCCGAATTTAATCGGATCTAAAACAATCAGCTTGACCGAAAGAATGCGAAATATGAATCGCTGGGTTTCCAGGGGCAGGTAGAGCCGGTAATAGTCGCGGGTGTTCTGTACCATAATTTCGGCCCGCAGCCCTTCTTCACCCATATTATACGCAGCCGCGGCAAGGGTCCAGGATCCCATGGATTGGTAAAGCGCCTTAAAATACTTTATGGCAGCCCGTGTGGAGGCAAATAAGTTGCGCCTTTCATCGATATTTTTGTTTATTATCAACCCGTACTTTCTGCCCGTATCCGCCAGAAACTGCCAAAATCCCATGGCTCCCTTTCTGGAGCCCGCATGGGGACGAAGCGCACTTTCGGCTATGGCCAGATACTTGAGATCCTCCGGCATGCGGTTTTCCCTCAACATTTTTTCAATATACGGCAGATATCTACGGGAACGTTTCAGCCAGAGAATCACCTGGGGCCGATCCCAAATCGAAAGCAGAAGTTCTTTTTCAAATCGTTCCCGAACCTCTTGATTTGCAAGGGGAACCCGCTCCCCGCAGAACGACAGGGTGTCCATATTTTTAACGGAAGACACCAGTGAAGCGAGGTCAACCGGTTGGGTCGAAGCACCGTAACCCTCAACATCCAAAAACAACACTATCGCCACCATCAGAAGAATCTTTGTTTTCATGCGAATTACCTCTTACCTAAACCGAGCGTTTTAAATTGTGACACAATGTTGACGGTCTCGTAAAAAGTCCAACTTCTGCGTTGTGCTGCATTTCGTAACCATTCAACGTACGATAAGTACCCCTCATGATAACAAAATTTGCACGCCTTGAATTTGAACTTTTTACGAGACCGTCTAAATCAGACTTTTTACGAGTTCATCAATGTTAATAATGATAATAAATCGCAATCATTTTAACTGTCGAAAGTCAAATATTGACAATTCATCGATAATATGCAAAATAAAATCGACTTTTAATTGTGCCAAAGCACAATAAGGGTAAAGTATAGTTTCATTTATTTTTATTCCAGCACTTTTTTACAGTTTCAGACTCATTTTCAGTATCTATATAAGCCTTAACCGCATTATTTTCTCTATATAATCATAAAGTTATAATCTGAATCTTGCATGAAAATTAATGAGAGTCTTTAGGTTGCGCATTGTTGCATAATCTTTACTAATGGAGGTTTTAAAGCGTGAGTAACGAAATCGATAAAGTCATCTATTCGATGATAAAAGTCAGCAAGTTTTACGATAACAAACCGGTTTTAAAGGATATATCCCTGTCCTACTTTTACGGCGCCAAAATCGGCGTGCTCGGCCTGAACGGTTCGGGCAAAAGTTCGCTGCTGCGTATTCTTGCCGGAGTGGATCAAGAATTCAACGGCAGAACCATTCTATCTGACGGATACACCATCGGCTACCTGGAGCAGGAGCCCCTGGTGGATGTGGACAAGACGGTCCTCGAAGTAGTGGAGGAAGGGGTTCAAGAAACCTCGGATCTTCTCAAAGAGTTTGAAGAGATTAACATGAAGTTTGCCGAGCCCATGGGCGACAACGAAATGAATCAGCTTATCGAACGCCAGGGTCAGGTTCAGGAAAAACTGGACGCACTGAACGCCTGGGATCTGGACTCGCGCCTGGAAATGGCCATGGACGCCCTGCGATGCCCCCCGGAAAACACTCCAGTCAGTGTCCTTTCCGGCGGCGAGAAGCGCCGGGTGGCCCTTTGTCGATTGCTGTTGAAAAAACCCGACATCCTGCTGCTAGACGAGCCCACCAACCACCTCGATGCCGAGAGTGTGGCCTGGATGGAGCACCACCTGCAGAAGTACCCGGGAACCGTCATTGCCGTGACCCACGACCGCTATTTTCTCGACAACGTGGCCGGGTGGATCCTCGAACTCGACCGGGGCGTGGGTATTCCCTGGAAAGGCAATTACTCCAGCTGGCTGGAGCAGAAACAGGAGCGCCTGCGACGGGAGAAGAAATCCGAAAGCGCCCACCAAAAAACACTGGAGCGCGAACTGAAATGGATCCGCATGTCACCCAAGGGCCGCCATGCCAAGAGCCAAGCCCGAATCAGTGCCTACGAAAAGCTTCTCACCCAGGAACCCGAAAAGCGAGATAAGGATCTGGAGCTTTACATTCCGCCGGGTCCGCGCCTTGGCAATGTGGTCATTGAAGCGGAAAATGTCACCAAGATCTTTGGAAACCGCATGCTGATGGAAAATATGGGCTTTCGGTTGCCCCCCGGCGGTATCGTCGGTATCATCGGACCCAACGGTGCCGGCAAAACCACCCTGTTCAAAATGATCACCGGTCAGGAAACGCCGGACCACGGCAGCATCCGTCTGGGCGATACGGTCAAGCTGGCCTACGTGGACCAGGACAAAGAACTTGATGCCGGCAAGAGCATCTGGGAGGAAATAACGGGTGGTGAAGACCGGATCCAACTGGGCAAGCGATTGATCAACTCGCGGGCCTACGTGGCCCGGCTCAATTTTTCCGGCACCGATCAGCAGAAGAAGGTGGCAACCCTCTCCGGCGGCCAGCGCAACCGGGTACATCTGGCCAAGATGCTTAAGGAAGGGGCCAATGTCATCCTCCTGGACGAGCCAACCAACGATCTCGACATCAACACGCTGCGGGCCCTGGAAGAGGCCCTGGAGCACTTCGGCGGCTGCGCGGTGGTAATCAGCCATGATCGATGGTTTCTCGACCGAATCGCCACCCATATACTTGCTTTCGAAGGGGACAGCCGGGTGGTCTTCTTTACGGGCAACTGGTCCGAGTATGAAGCCGACCGTAAAAAGCGCCTGGGTGCAGATGCCGCCCGGCCGCGTCGCATCAAGTATCGACGGTTGTCCAGATAGGCGACAGTTTGAGAAAAATGGTTATAAAAATGTCTGGCGATTAAATTACCGTTGAGTGTATAATGGAGTCGGAGCCTGAATGGTGAATAGTGACTAATCATGACCGAACAGCATGCGTTATACGCATTGAATTTTGTTTGGAGAAAAACGGTGGAGGGCAAAATGAGAGAAAAACAATTAACCCGTCGTCGATTCTTAAAAGATCTTACCCTTACATGTACCTATAGCACCTTTGGCGTGCATACGCTTGCTGCACGTAATGTCTGGGGAAAAACCCCTAAAGGAGCCGGTTCCAAGGAATCCGCAACCATGGAATACCGGACCCTTGGCAAAACAGGCCTGAAGATTTCAGCGCTCAGCTTTGGCGTGATGCGACTGTCCGAGCCCGCGGTATTATTTCAAGCTCTGGACATGGGGATCAATTATTTTGATACGGCCCATAGGTACCAGAACGGCAATAACGAAAAGATGCTGGGTAAGGTGCTCAAACAGTACGGCAGGTCCAAAGTCTTTATTGCCACCAAAATTCCACCTTATTATAAACGGTTCGGGAACAAGCGGCTCAACCATCAAAAATCCATGGAAACCATGATGGAAAAAAGCTTAAGAAGGCTTCAGACCGACTATGTTGACGTGCTTTTCCTCCATAACATTACTAATCCGGAGTGGCCGTTGCATGAAGAAATGCTCGGTTTTTGTCAAAAAATGAAAAAAATCGGAAAAGCCCGCTTTGCGGGAATTTCTTTCCACACCACGGGCCAGACCTATGTGGATACGGTGGACCGAATTTTAGAGGCCGGCTTCTACGATGTTTTTCTGGCGACACTGAATTATAAGAGCCCCCCGGCGCACATCCAGGCATTAAAACGCGCGCGTCATAAAGGCGTGGGCATTGTTGCCATGAAGACGCAGGCCGGCGGCTATAAACCGGAAGAAAATATATCGCTCAATCCGCATCAGGCAGCACTGAAATGGGTCCTTGACAACCAGTTTGTGGACTGTGCCATCCCCGGAATGGTTAACCGGCAGCAGCTTGCGGAAAACGCCGGCGTTATTGGGAAGAAAATCGGGTGGAGTGACCGAAAGACCCTTGCGGCCTATTATGATGAGGTTAAAGATCGCTACTGCTTGAGGTGCGGCAGCTGCACCTCTTCATGCAAAAAGCAGGTGGACATTTCCACTATTCACCGCTGTCTCATGTACTGGGAAGGCTATCAAGACTTCGACCTGGGCCGGGCCACTTACCGGAGACTTCCGCCCACGGAGAATGCCCTGGCATGCATGGGCTGCACAGCGCCCACTTGTAATTGCAGTAACGGGATAAAAATATCGGAGCGAATGCGCCATGCCCATATTCATTTTACCTAAGACCGGCCTTACCCGGCCGGCCTTGCGCGGCTGCATAACTCTTTTAATGATTCTGTTCTCCATGGCCGTAACATGCATCAGCCCCCTTGCTGAATCCGGCGATGGGTCGATTTTTAGCACGGCCCTGCCGTCGCCGGAATGGCAGATGGAAGGACAGCCTTATGGTTTTCTCCCTCCAAACCTCTATGAATACATTAATGGCGAAGCCGAATTTTTTATTGCATTTGGTTTTATTGAGCTGACAGGGGCAAACTATACATCTGTTGCCGGCGGAAAAGACACGGTGACCATCGATATTTATGATATGGGAAACAAACTGAATGCGTTCGGAGTATTACAGTCAAAAAGAGGCGGCCAGGCATCTGCTTTGAACTTGGGCGCAGCATCTACCGGATCTGACGGTTACCTTGCTTTTTATAAAGATCGATTTTTTGTTGAAATACAGGCCTACATCACTCTCGAAAAAGAAAAGGGAAGGGTCGAGACCATGGCCGCAAGCATTGCGGCGCATTTGCCGGGTGACAACACCCCGCCGCCAGAGCTTTTCTATCTCCCTGAAAAGAACAGGGTCGCCGGATCGGAACGCTATATAAAAGGCGGCATACTGGGACACGCGTTTTTGGACAGGGCTATGGTATGCGATTATCGCATCCAAGGTCAAAAAGTAACGGCCTTCGTTGCCATGCTCCCCTCACCCCGGGATGCGGTGCAAGCCGTGAAACAACACCGGTCTTTTTTTTTGAAATCCGGGAAAAAATGTCTGTCACTTGACCGGTTTGGTAAACACGGTTTTGTTTCCGAGGAACCCTATCATCAAAAAATCATCGAAACACAGGTAGGGGCGTTTGTAGCAGGGGTCTATGATCTGAGCACCATAGAAGCAGGAAAAACATTATTGGCGGATATAATAAAAACGATAAAACAAAGAGAAAATATCCGTTAAACGCATTGGTTACCGCCATTATTCCAATTTAGGAATTTCCTTTTTTAGAGCGGCGAAGCCGCGTTATATAGAATCGCGAAGCGATTGTATAACTTAAGATTCAGATCTTGAAGTGTCAGACGTTAAGGTGATTGTTACCGCAAATCCTTTGGGTTTAAGGTTTTGGGCGGAAACAGTGCCTTTGCAGGTTTCAATGCAGGTTTTTACGATAGCCAGTCCAAGGCCGACGCCACCGGAACAGCGATCCCGAGAGGGTTCGGGGCGAAAGAAAGGTTCGAAAAGCTGTTCCACAAGGTCATCGGGCACGCCGGGACCGGAGTCTTTGACCTGGATCTCTATTTTATTTCCTTCTCTTTTAGCTGAAACGTGAATCGGTCCTGCGTCTCCAGCGTACTTTACGGCATTTCTGATAATATTGGCCAGTGCTCGGGCCAGAAGCTCGGGATCTGCGATAACCCGGATCTTGGGATCGATTTTCGTGATAATCTCCGTTGTGGGCATGCTCTCCCGTTGCACCGCCCGTTGCAATACGGGAAGGAGTTCAATTGTCTTGAGCATGACCTTTGCCGTGTCCATTTCGGCCCGTGAAAAGGAAAGCAGTTCGTTGACCAGGTTCGACATGTGTGTCACATCTTCCATCACATCGACCACCTGCTTTCGGTTATTTTCATCCACGCGTTGCTCCAGTATGCCGAGCCCGATCTGAATCCGGGCGATGGGGGAGCCCAGTTCATGTGCCACATCACCCAAAAAACTTTTCTGGCCTTTCACAAAACCGCATAAGCGCGAAGTCATGTGGTTGATGGAACTTCCCAGGCGTCCGATTTCATCGGCCCGCGGTTCATTGATGCGCACATCAAACCTTCCCTTGGCAATCTCTTCGGCCGCGTTAGTCATCCGGGCAAGCGGTCGAGTGAT
>MAXL01000073.1 GCA_001751005.1 Desulfobacterales bacterium S5133MH16 | reverse complement strand
TCTATATTTATGTCCTTCGGGATTTTGATAGTTATCGTTCCCATTTTTGACGCTCCTTTTCTTTTTAGATTTCCTGTTTAAGTTGTGCTTCAATGTCTTACATGAGTTAGCACGGTTCTGCGTTTATGGATAATGTCTATAATCCGAGTGTAAAAGGGGCAGACGAGACACCGGATAAAAACAAAAAATCTGAAAATTTTACACCAAATTTACACCAAAATGAAAAAAGGGAATTGGTGTAATTTCCAATCCCCTGTAATCATAGGACAAATAAATCTGTAAAGTGGGGTGAGTGACGGGACTTGAACCCGCGACATCCAGGGCCACAACCTGGTGCTCTACCTACTGAGCTACACCCACCATAAAAGATATTTCAGGTTTTAGGGTTCAGGGTTCAGGTTGTTTTTTTTAATACAAACAACTTGAATGTTTTATCTGAAAATCCACCTTTCATTTAAAAAGATATTTATCTATCAGATTGCCTGATCTATTTCAAGCTATTTTATTCCCGGCTAATTAAAATAGTTCCGTACAAACTTGGTGTTGATTAATTTTACCTTCTAATATATATTTTCAATCTTAGGGCGTTAACCAATTTTATAAGGATATTCCGTGGTTCAATTTAACATTTTTATCATCAGAGCGGTATTTGGTGCTGTTTTTGCGGTTGTTTTGACCCGTATGTTTTATGGAAAAGTAGAAATTGTTTATGTCGCAGGGCTCGCCGTTTTTCTGGTGAGTATGGCATATGTTCTGGAGTACTTTAGAAAAAGAAAAAAGAACACAGAGTGAAGTGAACTAAAGTTAAGGAATATTTCAGATTTGAAACAGATTATCCTCGGGACCGCCGGACACATCGACCATGGAAAGACGGCGCTGATTAAGGCGCTGACCGGCATCAACACCGACCGGTTAAAGGAAGAAAAGCGCCGCGGCATCACCATTGAACTGGGATTCGCTCACCTGGATCTTCCCGGCGGACAGCATCTCGGCATTGTCGATGTTCCGGGCCATGAGAAATTTGTAAAAAACATGGTGGCCGGCGCAACCGGAATCGATCTGGTCTCTATGGTTATCGCCGCTGATGAAGGGGTCATGCCCCAGACCCGGGAGCACATGGAGATCTGCAGCCTGCTCGGTATCGAATACGGGCTTATCGTTCTTACCAAGATCGACCTGGTGGATGAAGAATGGCTTGAGCTGGTCACCGAGGATATCAGGGATTTCGTCCGGGGAACGTTTTTAGAAAAAGCCCCGATTGTAGCGGTATCATCTACCACCGGTGTGGGCATCCAGGAATTTATCAAAACACTCGATGAACTCAGCGCCGTAATTCCCACGCGTTCTCCCACCAGCCTCTTTCGCCTTCCCGTAGACCGTGTTTTCACCATGAAGGGATTCGGAACCGTAATTACCGGAACCCTGATTTCAGGAGAAGTTCAAGTGGGAGATATGGTTATGCTCTATCCTTCCGGCATTACGTCAAAAGTAAGGGGGATTCAGGTCCACAACCACAGCGTAAACAGAGCTGAAGCCGGCATGCGAACGGCCGTTAACTTTCAGGGACTTGAAAAGGCCTCGGTGTATCGGGGTGATGTTCTGTCAAACCCGGGGGCATTAAAACCGAGCTACATGATTGATATCTGGTTACACTATCTCGCCAGCAATAAAAAACCCATCAAAAACCGTACCCGAATCAGATTTCATACCGGGACCAGTGAAGTGCTCGGCATCCTGATTTTGCTCGACAAAGAGGAACTTCTCCCGGGTGAAGCCACCGTGGCCCAGTTGCGAATCGATTCTCCCCTTGCACTCATAAAGGACGACCGTTTCGTGATACGAAGTTACTCCCCGGTACGCACCATCGGCGGCGGAAATATTCTTAATCCCATTCCGCAAAAGCATAAACGGTTTAAACCTGAAATAATTAAGGGATTAAAAGGGCTGATGGATCAAAGCCCCGAAAGCATCATTTCCTATCATGTGGATGAATCCGGTTATCAGGGAGTCGTGTTTTCAGATCTTAAAATAATGACCGGACTGCATGAAAAACAGCTTCAAAATACCATGCAGGATCTTTTGTCAAAACGAACGGTTGTTCTGGTTGACAGGGAAAACCGGATTTACATTCACAAAAACAGCTCGGACAGACTCAAAAAGGAAACATCAAACTTTTTGAGCAACTACCATCAGGCGAATCCCCTTAAAAGCGGAATGCCCAAAGAAGAACTCAGGTCCAAGTTTCCGGGTCTTCAGGGATCAAAGCTTTTTAATCTGACGCTCAATCAGATGATAAAAGACAAAGAGATCCTTGCAGAGGAAAATACGATCCGCCTAACTTCACATACGGTTTCCCTGGGTTTTGACCAGGTTGATATCAGGGAAAAGATTCTTGATGCCTACCGTAAAAACGGCCTCACGCCGCCATATTTTAAAGAACTGAGCAATACCTTCGACCTCGAAGGATCACGGGCCAAAGACGTTCTCATGCTTTTGGTGGATGAAGGGGTGATTGTCAAAGTTAAAGAAGACCTTTATTTCCATACACAGGCCGTCCAAGAGTTACAGCAAAAGCTTGTCGACTTCCTTGTATCTCATGAAGAGATGACAACCCCGCAGTTCAAAGAAATGACCGGTGTATCACGCAAGTACTTGATACCGTTGATAGAATACTTTGATGCTCAAAACGTAACCATCCGTATCGGTGATACCCGTAAACTGAGGAACCGGTGACAATGCAATTTTTCACTTGAAATTTAAAGACCATACCAATAGACTCAAGTTAAATAGGACGCAGATTTTCGCAGATAATACTATTATTTCTTAATTAAAGAATCTTGATAATCTGTGTTCATCTGTGTCCAAAAAAGGAAATTCCTATACCATCAAGTTAGAACAGAATGATTTGTGAATGAATCCAGGTCAGATTAGAAATTCGGGTCAATACTGCTAACACGGAGACATATTATGGAAAATTCAACCAACAGCAAAAATAGTAATGATCAAAAAACTGAATTCAAACGGTTTGCCTCCAAACGAATAATCGTCTGTACCCTGTTAGCGGTTGTGGGCATCTGGTTATTTGGCGCCGTGCTTGGGTTTTTCGAAAAGCCTTCCGAAGTCCAGGTTGCTCTTAAATCTGACAGCCCTGTCGAAGAGGGTACTCCCGCAAAAAAAGCCAAACCGGAAACCTCCCATGAACCGGCGGAAAAAGAAGCCCCCAAAGCCACTGAAGGCCCCGAAGCCACTGAAGCCCCCGAGGCCACTAAAGGCCCCGAAGCGACTGGAAAAAAGCCCCATTATGACAAGGATACAGCCGGCGGGATCATGACTTCGGATTTTATTGCCCTTGATAAAGCGCTCACGGCCCAAGAAGCCGTGGAACACCTCAGAAAGAAACACCACGATATAACACAGCCCGTTCATCTATTCGTTGTTGATGAGCACGGAAAGCCGCTCGGTACGGTTTCAATGAAACAGTTGATGTTTGCGGCCTCCGACTCTGCTCTTGAAGATGTGATGACCGGTGATGTCATGTCCGTTAAGACCGGCTTGAGCAATGAGAAGGTAAAAAATTTGATGGACCGCCACCACTTAAAAACGGTACCGGTTATCGACACTACCAATAAACTTGTGGGAATTGTCAAAGCGGATCAAGTGATTCACCTGGCTCAAAAAGAGACCGCTAAAACCGTTACCCATGCTCCGCAACCAGCACCGAAACCGGCACACACGGAACCCGCTAAAACCGTTCCCCATGCTCCGCCTCACAAAGCGGAAGTGAAAAAACCCGAACATCCCCTCCCCTCCCCTCATGAGAAAACGGCAGTCCCCGGCCATGCACCCCCACATGGGTTTGCAGAAGTTGCAGAAACCAAACCCAGACCCAAAGGGGTAGCTTTTGTAGAGGCAACAATAAAGCCCCTATCTTATGAACTCAATGAAAGATTCTGGGGATGGCGAGTCAATGATATCCTGGATTTTACGGATAACGTAAATAATTTCCAGCTTGGCGTTCTTGAAGTTACCCGGCGTACGGTTGTTATCCTGACCGAGCGTATATCCCGTACAGGCACCACCGCAGCATTTGACAGAAATCTTGAACGCGCC
>MAXL01000072.1 GCA_001751005.1 Desulfobacterales bacterium S5133MH16 | reverse complement strand
GGTTAAATCCCTTTCTAACAATAGGCAAACGGGCGCGGACTGAGCTGCACCCTCGGCTCGTGTAATATGACAGCAGCCCCTTCTCGGTATTATTTATCGTTCCCTTGTTTGACGTAAATTTTAAACGTTTTATTTATTATATCTTGATGCTCCTATGGCCTGATCCTATTGACAATTTTATCTTGACATATTTGTAAATTGTATTAATAATTAACTCAACAATAAACTTCCCCTGAGGTTTCGACCCAGGGCGCGGGGCCGCTTCGGTGGCCCCTGCTTTTTTATATTATATAGGTATGCGAACTTACATTTATATTGATGGGTTCAATTTTTATTATGGGGCGGTAAAAGACACGCCATATAAGTGGCTGGATTTTAAAAAGCTATTTGAGTATTTACTCGACCCATCTCACCAGACCATTTCCATCAAATATTTCACAGCGATAGTCACGGGTAAAATTGATCCCGATCAACCAGTCAGGCAAAAAACGTATATAAGAGCGCTTAAAAAATACATCCCTGAAATTTCAGTTTATTACGGTAAGTTTCTAAGTCACAATGTCTTTAAACCGCTGGCGTATCCGATCGATAAAAACCTCTTCGGAAAAAATATTAAATTTGTAAATATCATCAAGACCGAGGAGAAAGGGTCTGATGTTAATCTTGCGGTGCAACTATTAAATGATGCTTGGCTTGATCTTTATGATTGTGCTGTAATTGTGTCTAATGATAGCGACTTATCCGAATCACTTAGGTTTGTAAAGGAACTGCATAAAAAGAAAATAGGACTAATAACTCCTGGGAAAATACACCCATCAAGAGAACTTCTTAAATACTCGGATTTCACCAAGCGAGTCAGAAAAGGTGTTTTGGCCGCATCTCAATTACCTGATCCCATTCCTGGTACAACAATCCACAAACCAGCTGTATGGTAAAATAACGGCCATAATATGCTGTGCACCCTCGGCTTGTGTAAAATGACGGCAGCCCCTTCGCGGTATTATTTATCGTTCCCTTGTTTGATGTAAATTGTAAATGTTTTTATAATTCAAAGATGTCTTCGTAGTCTGATCTCCATTCACCATCAATCTATGAAGTTATGTTCCCTATTTCCATGTAAGCATCCTAAATAATTTTTCGAATTCTGTTTAAAGCTTCTTCATCCACGAATTTTCCCATAACATAGAGCCTGATTTTTTTGCTTCTGGGGAATTCCTTCTTTAAAAGGATTTTGAGTAACTTTTTCAGCTTGTCAGACTTTATTAAAAACCTATCCTTAAAGTAACCGTCCTCAATAACCAAAAGTTTCTTTTCATCTACTTTAACAATGATGACAGTTCTATTGCGCTTATAAGTCTTTAGATCTATATAGTGTCCTAAAGGGAGCTTTTTTAATCTTTCACAGACAGTGTCAATTATCTTTGTTTTGTCAATCATCAGCTATGTCTAAATATTCTAATATTCCTGCGACCAGATCCCCATTTACCGCCCTTAGATGAAATAGAAACTTATAATTCTAGGGGCGGAAGTATCCGGGATTTGTTTTGGGTTTGTAACCGAAATCGAACACGACATATCTTGCCAATGAGCACAAGCTGAAACTGAATTTCGTTCATTACATATACTATAAGAAATGAAAAGGGCAAACTCCGTAAAAAGGATTTGCCCTTATTGAAAAAACGATATCACACGGATTTCAAGGCCCTGATATTTACATTTCCATTGCAGCTATATTCAATTCAGTGCCACGACATAGATGTTGGAGATATCCAAACTATTGGAACAGGTTCGATGCATGTGATATCCATTACATATTACAACTCGCTTCTTTTCTGCTTCTTGATCATATTACAAATGGTTAAAATAAAACTTCAAACCACGAAGCCTCAATGTCCACGCTGAAGTTTTTTTATGTTCTCAAAATCCCGATGCCATCCATAGACAAACTGAAGCCGAATAATACTGTTATCCAGATCGTCGTCACCAAACACATTGGAGCTGAAACCCGTGCGTATTGAAAGGTTGTCCGTTACCTGATAACTCAGGGTGAAGCCAAGATTCCCGATGTCAAGCTCGTCCCCTACCTCAACACCATTGACTTCTGACTGGAAACCGCCGCGATAAAGCAGATCCAAGGAGCCGAAAAAGCTGGGAGTAAAATCATGAGTTAAATGCGCTTCGAGCTGCCACATGGGATCGTTCTCCAGTTTCTGTCCCATAAAGTCATCGTTCTCAGCGAAAAGCCAAACCGAGGGGGTCACCTCAAGACTCGACCTGTAGCCGGGAGTAAACGCGCCAAAATGGTATTTGAAAGGAAAGGCAATACGACCAAACCAGCGGTTTAGACCCATATTCACCAGTTTGTCATCGTCGTACTCACCGATTGGCACCCCCAGCATTACCGCAGTATCAAGGGTCCAGGTAGGTTCGTAATCCAATAGATCAAAGTTGGCCTTGAGCGGCGGAGTGCCAAAAAGATTAACAACCAGCTGCGCGCTGGGATCAGCGAACCCGGAGGCGGACTGACTGAACGCTACGCCCGGTAAAAAACCTGGGGGAACTAACTGCGGTGGTACTTTGGTGTTAGCATTGACATCGACACTGCCACCGGAGATTCCAAGGGAAAACGACGACGGCCGATTGAACAGCGTCATGTGACGGACATAGTTAGCGACAAAGATACTGGCCTCAGCATCAGCGTTCGGATAGATGTATTGACCTGGAGCGAATTGTTGGCTGTCGGAGGCTTGGAGGTCCAAGCTCAGGTACTGGACGGACACCCCCTGAGTGCCGGCCCTTCCCTTCCAGTAGGCACGTGCGCCATCGTCTACAGCAAGAGCCGGTCCGCTATACAATAAGATGATGGCCAGTGTTACAAGAAAGGCCAACAATCCGGAATGTCTGTTGCCTGTTTTCATATAGATACCTCCTTATTGTTTTATAAGTTCCATAAGTTTTTTATGTGGGATCGCTTCCATGCCGCGGACAGGCGGGTAGTTGTCATACT
>MAXL01000071.1 GCA_001751005.1 Desulfobacterales bacterium S5133MH16 | reverse complement strand
TTTAAGAGAGTAAAATTTCCATCGGGTTCCTGCCAAATTCTTGCTTTTATCACCTCCTTTTTTATAACCCGGACAAACCGGAAAAGTGACTAAAGTGAACTAAAGTTTGAAGTGCCTTAAGTTAAGGTGTCGCTTCGCTCCATCCATTCATATAAAATTGGTAGAATTCCATAATGTTAGGCACTTTAGATCACTTCACACTTAAGGTGCTAAGATTATAATATAATTCTTTTAATGCCATTTTTGATAAAGGTTTATAATACATACCCCTTCCTTGTGCCTTTGTGTCTTAGTGCCTTTGTGGCAAATATTTTTGGTTCTCTCCGAGCCGTAGGCTTACGAACCGGAGGCCGGCTTGTCCGGGTTAGGTACTAATATGAAAAGGGCCACAGGTTGAAATAATTTTTAATTTGCCACCACCGATAGGCCAATCCATTGGGTTCAAATATCATAAATAAACATATGGCCAGACCAAATGCAGCCTCTTTAATAAACAAAAAATCCATCAATAGTTTGGGATAAATATCCGCAAGAGGCATGATGGCCAATTGTAAAACCTCCATCACCACGACCATGAATATGGATCCAAAAATAGTCCCGTGGATAGAGCCGACCCCACCAATAAGGATCACGCCCACCAGCCACAAAGACCAAAACCAGGGGAAGTGTTCGGGGCTTATGGCGGCAAGGTTGCTTATCCAGAACGCCCCGGCAATTCCGCCAATAAATCCGGCCACAAAAAAAGCCAGAAGCTTATATTTGACAACATTAATCCCCATGACCTCCGCAGAAATGTCATTGTCACGTATGGCCACCCAGGCCCGGCCGACTCTCGACCTGAGCAGATTGACCATGATTATAACACAGAAAATCACAAGGACAAGCATCATAAAATAAACTTTAAAGTCACTGTCAATGACCCACGGTCCTACCTTGATGGTTCCCGGAGGCAAAGAAAAGGCCTGTCCTCGTCCGCCGATCTGGCTCACGTACTGGGTGATGATAAAATCTACGGTAATGAACTGTGCGGCCATGGTTGTTAAAATAAGGTAAAATCCTTTCACCCTGGCAGAAGGGAGCCCGAACAAAAGGCTCCATATGCCGGCTGTAAATGCGGCAATTAGGATGCTGAAAGGATAAGCGATACCGAAATCCATCATGAATTTGGGCCAGGGGAATTCAAGGATAAGCAGGGTGCTTGTATATGCGCCCACCGCAATAAAGGCTGCATGGCCAAGGGTTATCTGGCCGCAAAAGCCGATTAATAACTGCACTCCTAAAGCGCCAAGCACCGTATAGCCGACCTGATTACAAACACTTAGCCAGTAAGAATCTGCAACCAGCGGGATAACAACAAACAAAATGATGAAAAGCAGGATCATTTTGCCCTTGATAAACTTGGTCTGCCACCAGGCATGATCTTGAGCATAATTTTGATGGTAAACCCCGCAGGGTAGCCAAGTTGTCGACATAAAAAAACTCCGTTTTTCGATTGAAGATTGAAGATTGAAGATTGAAGATTTGAAAAAGAAACACTTGTTCCTTAAATTGTCAATCGTCAATCATCAATTTTCAATTGGTTACACTCGTTCAATCCGCTCCCAGCCCCAGAGCCCATGCGGCTTGAAGAGCAGGAAGACGACCATGAAAACAAAAGGTGCTACCTCTTTGATACCACCGGGAAAGTATCTGTCCAGATAAGCCCCGCACAGGTTTTGTAATATGCCGATGGCAATACCACCGACAATAGCACCCGGCACGGAATTGAGCCCCCCCAGCACCACCGCAGGAAGAACCAGCAGGCCTAGGTACCCTACGGATATGTTAAGCCCGTTGATGTTGCCCAAAAGGGTTCCGCCCACGCCGGCCGCCATAAAAGCGATGGCCCAGGCTGCCGCATAGACAAATCTTGCACTCACACCAATTGAAAGGGCGGCCATCTCATCGTCGGCTGTAGCCTGCATGGCAAGGCCCCACCGGGTATATTTAAAAAAACAGACAAAAATAATTAAAAGAATAATGGCTGCCACAAAGCTCCATAGATACGCCTGACCCACAATGACGGGTCCTATGTGAATCGGCTCAATTGAAAAAACCTGCGGGGTGAATACACGGGTATCGGTACCCCATATGAGTTCAACCATTCCCTTAAAGAAAAATGAAAGCCCTACGGTTACCATGATTACCGTAAGGACCGGCTCGCCGATAAGTTTGTCTAAAAAAATTCTTTCCGTCAGGATTCCCAGGATCAGACCTATGATCAGTGAAAATAAAAGCGCCAGCAGAAAGGGTATGCCCATGGAGTAAAAGCTTAAAGAAACATAGGCTCCGATAAGAGTCATCTCCCCCATGGCCAGATTCAACACACCCGAGCATTTATATATCAACACCCATCCAAGGGCCACAAGGGCATAGATGCTGCCAACCATAATGCCCGTAGTAATCGTCATCAAAAACAGTTCCATCCGTCACTCCATTGTAAATTGAAGATTGAAGATTGAAGATTGTTTAATTCGACGTATGATTTCTTCAATATTTCAACATTATTTGTTATTTCTAGATCTTGCGGTTTTTCTGCTGGAAATAAAAATAGCTGTCAGTTCTTCAGCTTCCTTCAACAAAGAATCGACAAGCCTTCTTTTCAACAGACTCTCATCAACAATGAATTCTAACCAGAAATATGACTCATCTGTTTCTTCCAAAACAATGCTTAATTTAGATATGAAGCTTGCTCTCGATTGTGCCAAACAAGTCGCTCGATAATTAGCAGCAACCGATGTGCCACATCTGATTAACTGGCTGCGAATATGTCTACCAAGATCCGTTTCAGGAAGCGACATTGCTAATTTAACACAACGATGAGCAAACTCTTTTGTTCTTCTCTTTAGCTCCTCTTTATTCATTACATCCAAAAATCTTCAATCTTCAATTTTCAATCCTTCACCTTTCTTATATGAAGATCGGTGTTAATATGAGCTTGTCTCCCATCTTCATACTTGATTGTGGTCTCGATATGTACCATATTATTTTCAGAATAAAGGGCATCCACTATATTATGGTATCTTTTTTCCACAAATGCCCGACGCAATTTTCTGGTCCTTGTAAGTTCATCATCGTCGGCATCGAACTCCTTATACAGGTTAACGAATTTTACCACTCTTGCCGTTTCCGGTAGATCCTTGTTGGCTTTACGTATCTGCTCTTCCACCAATTTGTAAATCTGATCTAACTGAGAAAGTTCCTGATAGCTTGTATAATTGATCTTTTTTTCATCCGCCCATTTACCCACCACCG
>MAXL01000070.1 GCA_001751005.1 Desulfobacterales bacterium S5133MH16 | reverse complement strand
CTCTATTACAGACTCGACGTAATTCCTGTAAGAATTCCGCCTTTAAGAGAAAGAAATGAAGACATTCCCCTGCTGACAAGACATTTTATAGAAAAGTATTCCAAAGAATTTAGAAAGGAGATTAAGAAGATATCTCCTTATGCCCTACAGCTCCTTATGAGGTACCCTTTTCCTGGAAATGTAAGGGAGTTGGAAAATATCATAGAAAGAAGTGTTGCCCTGGAAACCACGAATATAATTTTACCGGAAAACCTCGTTATGTCTGGAGCCTGCGAGATAGATGAAAATACTGTTTTAAATGCCGGCATTCCTGAAGAAGGCATAAACTTAAATGAGGAGCTGGCAAGGGTAGAGAAACTTTTGATAAAAAAAGCTCTTCAAAAGGCAAATGGTTCAAAAACAAAGGCCGCTAAATATCTCAGCATAAGCTTTGATTCACTGCGCTACAGACTGGAAAAACCGGTTATTTAAGCGCTTACCCTTATTATTGACATTTGAGACTGAAAGAGATATTTTAAATATCATATTTCACTTAAATTCGATATTGGGAATATCAACATGCTAAATCATCTGATTAATCAAAATATCTGGTGGCAAGACGCGTCTCTGATTGAGAAAGACCCAAAAATTATGGAATGGCAAAAGCAACCGCTAAAATGGCAGCCTTCCTTGATGGATGAGTTTGATTTTTCTTCTTTTCATATATACACATTGCGGGGTCCGCGGCAGGTGGGCAAAACCACACTGCTCAAGCTTATAATCAAAAAATTACTTAAAAACCCCGAAATCAGGAAAGAACAGATTGTGTATTACAGCGCAGATAATCTGGATTCTTATAAAGATATTATCGAACTGATTGAGACATATTTTGATTTTTTAGACAAATTACCCGGCCCACCAGAAAGGGCATTTCTGTTTTTGGATGAAATAACCGCAGTCAACAATTGGCAAAGAGGAATCAAATATCTAATTGATCTTGGAAAGTTGAGCAGCTCTGTCCTGATTCTTTCCGGCTCAAACGCTTCTGATCTCAGACTGGGCATAGAAAGGCTTCCAGGCCGCAGAGGAAGAGGAGCTCATCCGGACAAAATTTTATTGCCGCTTGCCTTTCGGGAATATGTATCACTTATATCACCGGATATTGCAGCACATTTCAAAGAAGCGCCATTTTTTGATCTTTTTAATCTTACAGAGGGCAATTTCAGAGATATCTTTGCATTTAATCCTTACAAGCGCTCTCTTTCCGGATTGTTTGATCGCTATTTAATCAGCGGCGGATTCATAAAATCAATTAACGAACTGTATGGTTCCGGCTTTATAGCATTTGATATCTATGAAATCTATCTTCAATGGATCCGTGGCGATATGGCAAAAGCGGGTAAAAGTGAAAAAACTACGCGACAGATTATATCCCGGTTATTGAAAATAACAGTTTCTGTTTTTGGATGGGAAACAATTGCCAAAAAGATTGATATTGCCACTCATAAGACTGTTTCAGAATATATGCAGGTCATGGAGGACTCATTTATACTAAGGCTCCTTTACCAGGCAGATATTAATACAGGGCTGCCAAGGGTAAAAAAAATGAAAAAATTCTATTTTCTGGATCCGTTTATCTTATGGTCTTTATGGGGGTGGGTTGAAAGCTGGTTATCCTTTCAGGAAAAAAGTGAAGAAAAGCTCAGAAACATAAAGATTAAAAGCTGCCTTGCCGAAATGGCGGTGGCTAATCTTTTTTTTCATTGTTACGAGGTAAAAGACTGGACCGGCTCTCAAGTTTTTTTCTTTCGAAGTAGTGGCGAGATTGATTTTTTGATTAAACAAGATAACATTTTGATGCCTGTTGAAGTTAAGTATCAAAACAAGATTGAGAAAAACGATTTCAAATTAATAAATAAGTTGGGATTTAAAAAAGGACTAATCATTTCTAAAGATACTTTTTACTGTAATAATGGCTATATGAGTATACCGCTGGAAATGTTTTTGATGGTCTTTTGAAATTGTCTGTGAACCTACAACCGTGAACAGTTAACCAATTCGTCACCCTGCCACAAAACTATACCTCGGAAGGTCACAAATTGCCCGTAAAAATATTTATCTTTGTGTTCGCGGCTTTGCGGTGAAAACAACATGCTTTTGGTGAAAATCACTGGTTTTGTTGTTGCGGCCAGAAAGATATAAATTTTGGATATTGAAAATATATTTCACATAACACTTCGCAATTAAAACCTTTTTGGCCTCCTATTAAAAAAATAACCTGATGTAAAATAATATGGCACAATAGTTGCTTATTTATCATTGCAGGGCTGAAAAAAATGGACAACAGCTAAAAAAATCGGCTTAAAAAGGAGGTGAACCATAAAGCTTTTAAAAAGAATTCAGGCAAAGTCAAAACATCTTGGCCTATTGCGGAAACACATGAAAGTACGGCGCATGCGCTATATATTATACACATGCCTGAGCCGTGGCACACCATGCAACACTGTTCTGTCAACCAGCGTTGTTCCTGCAAGAGGCTGATCCAGCAAGTTTTTTTAAAATAATAACTTAAAAAAGGAGAAAAAATTATGATTGGAAAACTAAGACCACGCAATGAAAAAGGTTTTACACTCATTGAGCTGATGATCGTCATCGCAATTATCGGTATCCTGGCTGCCATCGCCATCCCGAACTTTCTGTCCTATCGCACCAGAGGCGCGAATGCCGCCGCCGAATCTGAAGCCGCTAATTTTTACACCTGCGTGCTGGCCTACGTATCAGATAAAGAGGCTGATATTAACACCCCATTTGATACAACATCCTCAGGTATTACTGGCTGGGTAGGCCCTAATCCTGACTTAAACGTTGGTGGTACTGGTCTTACGTTTACTTCTTCTACCAGCTCATTATCTGGTACAGTTACTCTTATACATAAGAGTGGAGATAAAACGTATACACTCACTGGTGCAACTGGTGCTATTTCTGAATCATAAGCGGGGCAAGTAACAGATAAACTCTAATAAAAAAAGGGGGGGGCTTAAAATGTCCTCCCCCCCTTTTTTTTATTATGACCTTCTCCAAACATATAGACTTTCAGATAAATAATTTCACAAGGCTAGAAGGAGGAAGTCGTATTAGTTATACGTCGACGACTGATAACGCAGTGAAATTATTTATCTGAAAGTCTATAGTGGGTATGG
>MAXL01000069.1 GCA_001751005.1 Desulfobacterales bacterium S5133MH16 | reverse complement strand
TTTGACAGTAAGAATAAAGAATTCTGGATAGATTTCTTTCGTGACGCCAGGGAGAGGGATGCCGAATAGGCAAAGTCATTATTGCCTCCAACTACAAAATGATCAAAAGTAAAATCTTTCCGCATGAGTCGGCCGTTCCGCGGGACCACATTTATATTGGGGAGCTTCAGTTGAAAATTATCATCTGCCTTAGGCCTTGAATGGGTCTTTGTTTTAGCGACCTCGATTGACAATCTGTATTCTTTTCCAGCCACTCTTTTCAGTGCTGACTCTATGAGGGCGCCATAATTGTCAAGAACTCGTTTTTTGGAAAAAAAATTGTGTGAGGATAGAACAATTGAGTCTTCATTACATTTTATCATTTGCAGCGGCTCAATCCACATCCTGAAACAGTGATTAGGGATAGATAATTTAATAGCAGCTTTTGTCTCTTCCCAAATGGCCTTCATAGAAACTTATGTTCTCAATTTTGAAAACAGATTATCCTGTTTTTAAGAAAAAGTAGGAAAAACTAACGATATTAAACGGCTTAAGAGTGTTATTGGAGGTTTGCAGAAATAACGACTAAATACCAAAAAAAGTATTAGCTTATTTAACGGATCATCTCTTGTGTGTCAATCCTGATAAACTCGGTTTTTCGTTTATTTGTTATCGAGTTATTAACAATTTATATCTTATTGTATTATCAATATTAATTGCCACGGAGAAGGCAACTGCTTTTAAATACAACCTTTTTTGAAAGGCTGTTTTCTATAAACATTTTAAACATATCCATGGTTATCCACATAATTTCGACAATAATGTTATTTAACCAAACCTCCTGTTTTCTCCTATTATCTTTTATTTTTAATAAAAATAATCGTAATTCATTTTTTTACTACAATTCATTTACAATAAATAGCAAGGCATTGAAATTTATTGATATGATAATTTTTTATTTATTTGAAAATTTTTTCTTCATTCTATAGTATAACAAATTTTAACTATTTCATCCTTGGAAAGGTTATTTAAGTCTATGATGATATCAAACCATCGTCCTATTATTGGGATTACCATGGGAGACCCTGTCGGAATCGGCCCGGAGATTATCCTTTTATCCCTTATAAACCCTTCGATTTACGAAGTCTGCCGGCCTCTTGTGATTGGAGATTCCCGAATTCTGGACGCTGCAAAGAAAATTACCCAAAGCCCCCTGGAGATAGAATCTATCAAAAACCCTGATGCCGGCACATATAAATGCGGAGTGGTTGATGTGTTGAACACTTCCGAACTTAATCCTAACAAAACATTATGGGGAAAACCCACGGTTCAGACCGGCGGGGCAATGGTAAACTATATAACAGCCGCAGCCGATTTGGCAATCAAAGAACGTATTGCGGCAATGGTAACCTGTCCCATAAACAAAATGGCCATGCAGCTGTCCGGATTTCACTACATCGGCCATACCGAACTGCTGGCTGAACAAACCAAATCTGACGAATTCGCCATGATGCTTGCGGGAGACAGGCTTCGTGTGGTTCTTGTAACCATCCATATTCCTTTAAGCGATGTTCCTGCCACCCTTTCACGGCAAAAAATAGTCAAGACCATTAAACTTGCCTGGCAGGCTCTGAATGAACGGTTTGGAATTAAAACCCCCCGCATTGCCGTTGCCGGACTTAATCCCCATGCCGGCGAAGGAGGCATGTTTGGCGACGAGGAAAAAAATATTATTGCGCCGGCAATCCGTGATGCCGAAAACCAGGGGTTTTACGCTTCCGGACCGTTTCCTCCGGACACTGTCTTTTATCATGCAGCAAATAAACGATATGATGCCGTTGTATCCATGTATCACGACCAGGGACTTATTCCGTTCAAGCTGATTCATTTTAACAATGGTGTAAATACCACACTGGGACTTCCGATTATAAGAACCTCTGTTGACCATGGTACCGCTTATGATATTGCGGGAACCGGTATTGCAGACCCGGGGAGTCTGATTGCAGCAATTAATATGGCGGCCCAACAGGCGGTATTCGCGAGAAAAAAACAGTAACACTTTCCCTTAGTAAGAAAATTCAACCTTAGGGCTGTCTTTGAACCCTGAACCCTTGAACGGTACGAATTATGAATATTGAAGTAATCGACAATGAACACTGAAAAGATAGTTATACGCGGCGCGAGACAACATAATCTGAAAAACATCGATGTTGAATTGCCTCGAAATAAGCTGATCGTGGTTACCGGCATCTCCGGATCGGGCAAATCGACCCTTGCCTTTGACACCCTTTATGCCGAAGGACAGCGCCGGTACGTGGAATCACTTTCCACTTATGCGCGCCAGTTTTTAGAGCGCATGGAAAAGCCGGATGTAGACATGATCGAAGGACTGTCACCCGCAATTGCAATTGAACAGAAAACAGCCAGCCACAACCCCCGGTCCACAGTGGGGACAGTTACAGAAATTTATGACTATCTCCGCCTGCTTTTTGCCAGAATCGGCACCCCCCACTGTTACAAATGCGGGCAACCGATTACTTCTCAAACACTGGACCAGATTCTGGACAAAGTTATGTCCCTGAGCCAGGGGACCCGGATTATTATTCTATCACCTCTTGTTTCGGGCCAGAAAGGCACACATGAAAAGCTTTTTAAGCGGCTGAAAAAGGAAGGATTCGCCCGTGTCCGTGTTGACGGAGAAACCCTGGAAATTGAAGAGGTGGGCAGGCTTGATAAGTACAAGAAGCATACCATCGACGTGGTTGTGGACCGACTGGTTGTAAAGGAAAAAATTAAAAACCGGCTTGCAGATTCTCTGGAACTGGCCATGTCTCAGTCAGACGGTCTTGTCACAATAGACGTTCTCGGCATGGGGCCTGTTCTTTTCAGTGAAAAATCAGCGTGTATCTCCTGCGGCATAAGCTATCCTGAATTCACACCCGCAAGCTTTTCTTTCAATTCTCCCCAGGGTGCCTGCCCAAAATGCGACGGCCTGGGTTCAACTACCGAATTTGATCCGGAGCTTATCATTCCAAACCACGAACTCTCGCTAAGGGAAGGAGCGGTTGTCCCGTGGGTCAACAGAAATACCGTTCATTTTATCGAATTTTTGGATGCTCTGACTTCTCACTACGGTGTTGACATTTATACCCCCTACAAGAATCTTCCCGATCATTTTAAAAATGTCCTTTTGTACGGATCGGATAATGAACGAATCAGATTCTATTTTGAACGAAATAATCGCCGTTTTACCTATGAAAAACGCTTTGAAGGTATTATCCCTAAATTAGAAAGGCGGTATCTGGAAACAGAATCATACCAGTCCAGAGAAGAGATTAAGCGTTATATGAATTTTCGCCACTGCCCCGAATGTCACGGCGCCAAGTTAAATAGGGCGAGCAGATCCGTGAAGGTGGGCGGTCTTACCATATTCGAAACCACACAACTTTCAGTGGCAAGCGCCCATACTTTTTTTAAAAAATTAAGGCTAACGGGAAAAAAAGAGATCATTGCGAAAAGAATCCTGAAAGAAATCAATGAACGGCTCGGATTTCTTGAAAACGTGGGTCTGAGTTATTTAACCCTTGACAGATCCGCTTCCACCCTTTCCGGCGGAGAAGGCCAGCGGATCCGTCTGGCCACACAGATCGGATCAAAATTGACCGGCGTCCTTTATGTTCTGGATGAACCGAGCATAGGCCTGCATCAGAAAGACAATCAGCGCCTGCTTGCAACACTTTTACAGATGCGTGATCTTGGCAATACGGTTCTTGTGGTAGAGCATGACGAGGAGACCATAACTGCATCAGATCATGTTGTCGACATGGGGCCCGGCGCCGGGGTCAGAGGGGGTGAAGTGGTCTTTTCCGGAACCCCGGAAGCACTTTTAAATGAAAAAAAATCATTAACCGGCCAGTACCTTTCAGGCCGGAAGTATATTGAAGTCCCGTCCAGACGCCGTCTCGGGTACAAAAAAAAACTGACCATCAAAGGCGCTTCTCAAAACAATCTAAAAAATATCGATGTGGAATTCCCCCTGGGCTGCTTTATATGCATAACCGGTGTGTCCGGGTCCGGGAAATCGTCCCTGGTCCTGGAAACCCTCTACCATGTTCTTGCCCAGAGGCTCTATCATGCAAGGATGCCGGCAGGCACCCACTCCAAAGTCCTTGGGATTGAACATATCGACAAGATCATAAACATTGATCAGTCCCCCATAGGGAGAACCCCCCGTTCCAATCCCGGGACCTATACCGGTGTTTTTACTTATATCAGAGAACTCTTTTCAAGAACACACGAAGCCCGTATGCGGGGATACAAGCCCGGTCGTTTCAGTTTCAATGTCAAAGGAGGAAGATGCGAGGCCTGCCGGGGTGACGGTATTATAAAGATAGAAATGCATTTTTTACCGGATGTTTATGTTGCCTGTGATGTTTGCCACGGCAAACGATACAACCGCGAAACCCTGGAAATCAAATACAAAGGGAAAAACATCGCGGATATTCTTGACATGACTGCAAATCAGTCATTTGGTTTTTTTGAAAAGATAAAAAATATCAGGTCCAAATTGCAAACATTGATCGATGTGGGACTCGGATATATCCATATCGGTCAACCGGCCACAACATTATCCGGCGGCGAAGCCCAGCGGGTAAAACTGTCCCGGGAACTCAGCAAAAGAGGTACGGGTAACACCGTGTATATCCTTGATGAACCGACCACAGGTCTTCACATGGATGACATCAACAAACTTTTAAATGTGCTGTCACGACTTGTACAAGCGGGTAATACCGTTATTGTGATCGAACATAACATGGATGTCATCAAGACCGCCGATTATATTATCGATCTCGGCCCCGAAGGAGGGGAACAAGGGGGAAATATTGTGGGGTGCGGCACACCGGAAGAAATCGCTAACATAAGCGGGTCTTATACCGGGCAGTTTTTAAGAAAGGTTTTAGGTTAAAACAAAACAGGGCCGTGCTTTTTAAAGGCACAGCCCTGTTTTATTTCTTATAGATCTTTTTTTAGTGGCCGGCGCCAAACAATGCGGCAATCGCAGCTGCCTGGGGGTGCGCATAGATAAGGATCAATGCGACAACCAGTGAATAAATACAAAGCGATTCCACCATGGCGAGACCGATCAGCATGGTAACCGTAACTTTACCTGATGATTCGGGGTTTCTGGCAATACCTTCAACAGCACCCTTGATGCCTAAACCCTGTCCGATGCCGCAGCCAAAGGCTGCAATCCCGACTCCAAAACCAGCTGCAGTCACACATGCGATAAAAAATTGTAATGCTTGTCCTTCCATAATCTACTCTACCTCCTTTTATTAAGATTTTTTTTGCTTCTTCCATTTTCCCATTAAAAAGACAAAAAGCAAATTGTTATTTCATTATATTTCTTTCAACTTTGATGGCTTCGTAAAAAGTCCAACTTCACCAAAGCCTAAAATGCATACTAATGCGCATGCTCGATGGCACCGGTAAAATACATGACTGAAAGCAGATAAAACACAAAAGCTTGTACCAGTGCAACAAAAATGCCGAGAGCCATTATCGGAAGCGGCGCAAAAAAGAGTCCTGCCAAAGCGAAAAGAATGGTTAAAACCAGTTCATGGCCCATCATGTTCCCGAAAAGACGGAAAGTAAGTGACAGGATACGTGCTAAATGACCAATGATCTCAATCGGAAATATAAGGGGAACCATCCACCATACAGGCCCCAGGAAGTGTTTTATATACTTGACCCCGTGATATTTAATACCGATAACATGGGTAAAAAAAACCACAACAAGTGCACATGAAAGGGTTGTGTTCAGGTTGGCGGTGGGCGGAAAAAATCCTGGTATAAGCCCCATTATGTTGCAAGCAAAAATATAAATAAAAATAGTTGCCAGAAGGGGAAAGAGCCAGCGGCCTTCTTCTCCTGTAATATCAATCGTGAATTCTTCGATTCCTGAAATGATTATCTCCATAACGTTTTGCATTTTTGAGGGAATAAGACTCACACTCTTGGTAGCAATAAAACCGAGTGCGATAAGGATAATCATGGCCACCCACGAATAAACAATGTAAGGGTACAAATGGGCGAAATGCCCAAGACCGATCAGTTCAAACAACTTTACAAAAAAGAGATACGGATGTTCCACCTTAAGTTGCCTCCTTTAAAATATGTTTTGTTACTTCGCACATGGTTGCAAGCATTATACTGACAACCACCACCGAAAGACCGATAATAAGACCCAGCGGATCAACATAGTGACCTGATATGAGGACAAATATAATGACGCCGCTGATTAAAAAGCGGATATAATATTTGGCTAAAACAACTCTGTGAGAAGACAGGTGGAAGGGCCTGAAGGCTTTTTTAAGTGTCCGGTATAATAAATGGAAGTTGATGGTAACAATAAGGCCGCCAAAAATAATTC
>MAXL01000068.1 GCA_001751005.1 Desulfobacterales bacterium S5133MH16 | reverse complement strand
TAAAAAATCAATGGGATAATTTAGCGACGAATGGTTCTTAATAACTCTGGCGCGGCTCGGGCTTACGGATGCTTAAGCACAAGTTTCAGTCGGTTGGAAAGAGATACACGCCGTCGTGGAGCGTTCTCCCTGTATTGGGATTCAAAGCGGAACCGCTGCTTTGTAAAAGGTGGCATTTCCTTGGATACTGTATTTTTTTACAACTGCAGGTATTATAATCGATTTTCCCCTGTCAATGACAACCTTATCATTTTTCCCGAGATCGGTAATCGTTGCTTTTCCATCTGTACAGAGGAGCATTTCAATGCTCCTGTGAGCGGAACTGTTACAGATTATACCCTCTTTTACATCGATAATAGACAGAATAAACTCCTCGGCATGACTTTCATATACACATTCACATTCGTTGATCTGTTCTGTCTCTAGGATATTTACCTTGCGTTCTTCAAAATTAAGAACATTCAATAGCTCCGGCATATCAATATACTTTGGCGTCAGACCGCCCCTTAGCACATTGTCCGAGTTTGCCATTAATTCAATCCCAACACCGTCAAGATAAGCATGAAGTTCTCCGGCCGGAAGGAACATTGCCTGACCCGGCTCAAGACATATCAGGTTCAAGAGTATGGGAGAAAACACCCCGATATCCGTCGGATATTCCTTATGAAGATCTATCATCCATTTATAGGCCGGATCATCATCTGTAAACTTTTGTGCATTTGATACGGCATGGGAAATGATTTGCTTCTGCTGTTCGCGATTCATTGTCATCAGGGACTGGAAAAAATTTTTTAACTCAATCGAACTCTGTTGCCCTCGAAGCGTATCAAACTGTTTTTTCAATCCTTGCGGGCAAATTTTTTCCATAAGGGTAACAATGCCCGAAATTTTCCGAAAACCATTCAACGCCCAGAAAAGAGTCATAGCGCAGATGCACTCGGGCTTGTGATTATCATCCTTATAGTTTCTGTTGTAAGCATCTATCGGAATACCTTGTCTGTTTTCCCTTTCAAAACCCTGTTTGGCCTGATCTCGACTGGGGTGAGCCTGAATGGACAGCGGTTTTGCTGCGGCCAGTACCTTGAACAGGTACGGAAGCCTATTGTCAAACTTTTCTGCAACTTTTTTCCCAAGAATATGGTTTGGATTTCTCTCGATCAATTCAAGCAACGATATCCAGTTGCCGTCACATTTTACCATGGAAGGCGCTTTGGGATGAGCCCCCATCCATAGTTCCGCCTGTGGCGTTTTTGCAGGGGATACAGCGCCCAAAAGTTCAGCAATAGCCGTATAAGACCCCCATGCATATTCCTGAACGGTATTTTTCATTAGACTTATACTCTTCATTCCTCTCCTCAACTTCAAGCAAGATTCAATAAAAAAACTTGTCATCTTTTACCAAAATATTATTATTATTACAAACTAATGTTAAGGTTTACTTCTCTATTTTAGAGTGATATTAAGATGTTTTTATAATAATTGACGATAGTTAAAGGTATTCAAGTGTCCCTTTTAGTGAACGAAATATTTTACAGCATTCAAGGTGAATCCATCTATAGCGGCCGCCCCTGCATATTTGTAAGACTCACCGGCTGCAATTTAAGATGTTCATACTGTGATACCCGGTATGCTTACGAAGAAGGGGTGAACATGGAACTCACCGAAATAATAAACCGTATTGCCGCCCATAGGTGCCGGCTGGTGGAAATAACCGGCGGAGAACCCCTACTTCAAAGCCAAACCCCCATCTTAATTTACAAGCTACTTGAAAATGGCTATGAAGTTATGCTGGAAACAAATGGAAGCCTTGACATCAGCCGTGTCGACGGGCGGTGCATAAAAATTGTCGATATCAAATGCCCCACAAGCGGAGAATCCGACAAAAATGATATGGAAAATCTAAAAAGACTAGGTTCCAAAGACCAGGTAAAATTTGTCATTGAAAACCGCATGGATTATGAATATGCAAAAGAAACCATGGATTCAAATTGCCCTGATTTCCCCGAAGAACAGATTCTTTTTTCTCCTGTTTCAGGGGGGATAGCACCCTCTCGACTTGCGGAATGGATACTTGAAGATAACCTGAATGTCAGGCTGCATCTCCAACTACATAAAATCATATGGCCTGACAGAAAAAGAGGGGTATAATCATGGTATTTTGTATTTCAGATTTGTGATTGCGGAGTTAAACAGCATACTATTTTGCTGCAATTCATTTTCAACCTATTATGGACGGAATTTCTTTATTTGAACATCTTTGATGACTTTGTAATGCTTATCATTTCCTGTCAAAATAGGCCGCCCATAGGATACAGCGGTAGCACCTATTAGAGCATCAGCAAGCTTTAAAGAATGACTCAAATAATGTTGCTCCACAAAAAACATTGCTTTAACAGAGATCTCTTCAGACAAATAAAGAACTTCCGCCCCCCAATCTTTTAGAGTTTTTCGTAAGCAATTTAATTCATTTTTATTTCTCATCCCTTGAATTAGCTCTATGTAGGTTACTACCGAGACAGAAAATGGCAGATTATTTTCAATTATTTTATGCGCATTTTCATTTCCTTTCATGTACCAAATGAGGATATCCGTATCAACAAGCAACATTTAGAATCTGTCCTTTCTCAATTCTCTAAGATATTCACCAACATTTTTTACCTCTTCGTTGTCTTTCCAAATACCAAAAAGCTTGTCTTTGAATATTTTTTTATCCTTTGTTTCATCATAGGGAACCAGTTTGGCGCAAGGCTTGCCTCGATACGTGATAATAACTTCTTCTCCTCTACTAACTGTTCCGAGCAATTCTCTCGAACGAAAACGGAGATCTTTGGCTGTGGCTTTCATTAACATACCTCCTTATAGTTTACACTTATGAATATAAACTTTAAAAGAGAGTTAGTCAAATTAAAATTTGAGCCTGACCCCAGAGGAATAGGCTACGCATTCCACGGGGCAGGCGCAAAAATCGGGCAAAAAGGTGCGTTTTGCAAAGGTCTCACCGCCAATTATTTTTTTGATCGTCCTGAATCCAAACAAAACAACTTGCAATCCCATGGGGGGTCGCTTAGACTCAAAAAATGATTTTATCCGCTATTTCCCGATATTCCATTATTCCACTATACCATAAAAGTGGTAAAAATCATTTAAGCTAATAACAGACCTATATTTTTAGTCAATTGTAGAATTTCTGAGACGTAAACGTTATGAGCCGTTTAAAAAAATCGGTTGTTCTTTCAAGCGGGGGAATTGATTCCACCACTGTCATGGCCATTGCAAAGCATGAGGGTTTTGAAATCCACAGCTTAAGTTTTTTTTACGGGCAGCGTCACGCCGTTGAACTTGAAGCTGCCCAAAAAGTAGCGGACGCCCTCGGTGCAGCAGAGCACCTTGTAATAAATATCGACTTAAAAAAAATAGGCGGTTCATCCCTTACCGATGATATGGATGTGCCCAAAGCCAGGGATGAACCAACCATGTCTCAGGAGATACCCGTTACGTATGTTCCGGCAAGAAATACCATATTTCTTTCCTACGCCCTGGCGTGGGCCGAGGTTCTGGAATCCTCAGACATTTTTATCGGTGTTAACGCCATCGACTACAGC
>MAXL01000067.1 GCA_001751005.1 Desulfobacterales bacterium S5133MH16 | reverse complement strand
TATTGATACCGTTTGCAATCGATTCATCATCACGAATCCGACCCACCAGCGTTAAGTCCTGTCCGGCAGCATCAATAGCAAGCGGATAAACGTTGTTTTTCGGATCGTCAACAACTTTAACACCGGGTGTTTTTTTAAGAATAGATTTTACCTCTTGAGCGGAAATATTTTTTTTAGCCTCAAGATTGATCGATTCCGAATGCCCGTAAAACACCGGAACACGGACGGTTGTCGCTGTTATGCCTATGGTATCATCCTCAAGGATTTTTCGTGTCTCGTACACCATCTTAGTTTCTTCCTTGGTATAACCGTTCTCCAGAAAAACATCGATATGCGGCAGACAGTTAAAAGCGATGGTATGAGGATAGACCTTTTTCTCGTAATTCTTGAAATTAAGAATGGCCCGGGTTTGGGAATCGAGTTCTTCTACCGCTTTTTTTCCAGTCCCGGACACCGCCTGATATGTGGAAACTACAATCCGTTTTATGCCATATTTCTGATGCAACGGATACAGCGCCACAACCATCTGAATGGTTGAGCAGTTCGGGTTTGCGATGATTCCCTTATTTGTATATTGTGCCACTGCATGAGGATTTACTTCCGGAACCACCAGCGGAACGTCCGGGTCCATTCGCCATGCACTTGAATTATCTATAACCACACATCCGTCTTTTGCTGCAAAAGGCGCAAATTTTTCGCTGGTTCCGCCACCCGCTGAAAAAAGGGCAATATCTATGCCCTTGAAAGAATTTTCTTTCAATTCCTCAACGGCAATCGAATCCCCCCTGTAATCAATCTTACCCCCCACAGAACGGCTTGATGCCAATAATTTAATCGAGTTTATCGGGAATTTTCTCTCCTCAAGACATGATATCATCTGATTCCCGACAGCACCTGTTGCCCCTGCAACGGCAACATTAAATTTTTTTTCCGTCATCATTTAATCTTTTTCTAAATTCGAAGTTCTTTATTCGATATTCAATTTAGGTTTTCTGATAGCTAAATTTTCAAAGAGTTAAATTATTTCTTTTCCTTTAATATATTCTGCAACAAGATCTCCGACTTCTTGCGTGCTGTATCCCATTTTTCCAGCACCAACATCTTTGAGATCATCACGCAGTACCTTAATAATCCCTTCCTCTAACCAGGAGGCGGCCTTTGGTTCCCCTATGGTATCAAGCATGATCTGGGCTGCTGAAATGGCAGCGATGGGGTTAATGATATTCTTGCCGGTATATTTGGGTGCTGATCCACCGATAGGCTCAAACATAGAAATTCCTTGAGGATTGATGTTTGCCCCTGCAGCGATTCCCATTCCTCCCTGGATCATTGCAGCCAGATCGGTTATAATATCTCCAAACATGTTATCTGTGACAATAACATCGAACCACTCCGGGTTTTTCACCATCCACATACATATGGCGTCAACATGAGCATAATCTGTTTCAATATCAGGATACTCTTCAGCAACCTCATTGAAAGCTCGCTCCCATAAATCAAATGCAAATGTCAGCACATTGGTCTTGCCGCAAAGGGTCAGCTTTTTTCTCTTGTTTCTTTTTCTGCAATATTCAAAAGCATATCTGATACACCGTTCCACACCTTTTCGGGTATTAATCGATTCTTGTATTGCAACTTCATCCAAAGTGCCCCGTTTTAAACAGCCTCCTGCTCCGGCATAAAGGCCTTCGGTATTCTCTCGTACAACGACGAAGTCTATATCGTCAGGCCCCTTTTCCTTCAAAGGCGTATCCACGCCTTCATACAGTTTAACAGGTCTCAAATTGACATACTGGTCAAAATAAAACCTTAGCTTCAACAGAATGCCTTTTTCGAGAATGCCGGGTTTCACATCAGGGTGGCCGATCGCACCGAGATATATTGCATCTGACTTTGCCAGTGTTTCAAGTATGTTATCAGGCAATATCTCTCCCGTTGCTTTAAAATGTTCGCCTCCTAAATTGTACTGGTTAAAATTCAGGCTGAAATCGAATTTACCTGCCAAGGTTTCAAGGACTTTAATTCCCTCCGCAACAACTTCCGGTCCGGTACCGTCACCGGGGATTACCGAGATATTATATTCTTTTGACATAGTAATATATCCAATTCGCCGATATTAATTAAATGGAACTCGAACTGTGTTCGTCTAATTCACCTGCCCCGGACGTTTTCCGTTTTATTATTTCCTGCTTTCTAAGTGTATTAAAAGGACCTGAGATAACATAAGCAAGCCCTAAAAGAAACAGGGCAATGGATGGCTGAGCGGCAATAAAAATCAAAATTAGTATAATTGCAACCAGAACATTGAAATTCATCTTTTTAAACAGTTCCGGTTTTTTAAAACTGTTGTATTTTATAGTACTTACCATTAAAAAGGAAAGAATATAAAGCAAAATCAGAATGAATATAGGATTCATTTTTACCGCCGGGCCAAATTTATGAAAAAACAAAACAGTTGTTGCCGACATACCTGCTCCGGCCGGAATCGGAAGGCCTACAAAGTGATCGCTGCTTACAGTACCCACCTGCGAGTTAAACCGGGCCAGTCGTAGAGCGCCACAGGCCAGAAAAAGGAATGCAGCCAGCCAGCCAATTCTTCCAAGTGGTCTAAGCGCCCATAAATATATCATAATACCTGGTGCAAGACCAAAAGATATAAGATCTGACAGAGAATCGTATTCGATGCCGAATTTGCTGGTGGTATTTGTAGCTCTTGCAATTTTACCATCCATAATATCAAACAAAACGCCAATAATAATGGCTATGGAAGCAGCGATAAATTTGCCGTCTATGGATGCGATAACCGCATAGAAACCACAAAAAAGATTTAGGGATGTAAATATGTTGGGTAGAATGTAAATTCCGCGACGCGATCTTTCTTTTCTAATTCTTTTTGTTTTTTTCATATTAAATTTCCTAAAACAGATGTTCCGGCCTTTACCTTGTTCCCAACAGCCACATTCAACGTTGTGTCGACAGGAAGATAAACATCTAGACGTGATCCAAAACATATTAGCCCAAAACGATGACCGCGGGCAACATCGTCGCCTTCCTGTACTTTACAGATAATACGCCTTGCAATCAGACCTGCAATTTGAACGGTGCAAATATTTTTCCCGTCTTCAGTTTCAACAAATATGGCATTGTGTTCGTTGTAATTTGAAGCCTTGTTCAGATTAGCGGAGAAAAATTTCCCGGGATAATAATTAACCGCTTTTACTCGTCCTTCATGGGGAATGCGATTTACATGAACATTAAAAATTGACATGAAAATACTGATTTTTATACACGACCCCTCAGTAAACCGACTGTTATCCACCGGACCTGCAAAAATAACCTTGCCGTCGGCCGGTGAAACCACAGCACCGGGATAATTCGGTATAACACGGTC
>MAXL01000066.1 GCA_001751005.1 Desulfobacterales bacterium S5133MH16 | reverse complement strand
TTAACTCCCGGTTTTCGGACTTCATGACTACTGTGGTTTATGCCTTTAGGTGGCGTAAACCGTTTCAGTGTTACCTGGATATCTTTGTATGTAAGAGGTCTCAAAAAATAGATGCGACCGCCGGTTACTTGATTTCCGTTTCGGCTCAGCGTCACTTCCGAGAAGTTGGCGTCATGGTGGTACTCATCAGATCTCAGCTCTTTCGGTGGTTTGGTAAGGACATGAGGATTATCCACAAAATGAACGTCCTTGACGATTAGTATGTGACCATCCTTGAGGGCAAAGGATTGGCCCTGTTTCAGCTTTACGTTGTCATATCGATAGCCGAGAAAGAAGCTCCCGAAGTGGCCCAAGGCCACTATGCCAAAAACAACATGGATGATCAGCATGACCAGCTTATGTGTGATCAGTTTGATGCGTATGATTTTTAAGATCTTAACCCATGAACAAAAGACAAGGTTGATTGCAAGAACGGCCATTACCACACAAAGACCCACAAACCAGAATTTCAGCAACAGGGAAAGCCCTTGAGTCGGTGAAAACCATGCAGGAGCCAGGGTACTGTTCATTACATCAAATCCGTGGCCAAATGAATTAGATTGTGCGAGCAGGATTCCCCAGGTGAACCAGAGCATCAAGATAACCAGAATAATAGTTGTAAAATACAGAGAAGCGAGCTGTTCGGAGATTTTTTTCATGACAATCCTTTGGTCACTTGAACCGTCAGCATCACCAGGGCAGTCACAGCGCCGATCACAGATCTGATGTCATCTGATCGATGATTTTTACCCGGTATATGAAAAGAAAACATCAAGCAGAGGATAATCATGGTTGACTGGAAAAAAGTTGCGCTCCAGTGCCAGAAATCCCCCCAGCCCCTCTGGCACCAGATCATGCCCGAGTATTCCGAACAAAGGAACAACACCGTTGTCAAAAGCAGGAAGTTTCTGCCCATAACGAAAATATGATTCATGAATTGTTTGCGCTGCCGGGCCAACCGGAAGCGGATGAAGTGGGCAGCTGAGAAAAGAACGATTGCGAGGGCAAGCGCTCTGAAACCGTGAAACAGGACAACCCATAGAAATGTGTGATTGGGTCTATAAAGGGATGATTCTTTGGGAAAGAAGAGAGCTATGCCCAAGAGAAAAAGGATTTCAATCCAGACCCAGCTCCTAACATCGAATCTGTGTTTTTCAGTTTGGCCGCAGAGAAGTCCAAGTCCCCCTAAAATAAAAGCGACAAATAAAAGGCATTCAAAGACATTAAAAAAGGGAAAATGGCCGTATGAAATTGTGATGAGCAGCAAAACCAGGAAATTAACCGTCAAGGCGATAATGGACAGATACTGCCACAGATTCCTTTGCCTCAGGAGGTAGGTAATCAATGTTACTGCATAAAAAAAATAACTGGTTGAGTAGCCGGCTATAATCAGATGTTTCATATCTGCGATAGACCTGCAACGTAAGGCCAATTGCCTGGTGTTAATATCTGAATGCGGTAAACTTGACGCTTGCAAAATTCAGGCAGTACCAAGTGATCCGAAAAGAGATTTTTTAAAAACAGATTCACAACCCCTTCAGTTAAAACAGTTAATACGGGGCATCAAGTAGATTAATAGGTTATTCTTGTCAAGACTAAAATATATACAAGCAATATAATAACAGAAGATGACATGAAATAACCTTAAAAAACCAAATGGATCGTTTTTTCGCCTTGTGAATTTGGTAAAAACATCTCTTGAATAACAGTCGGCATTTCTTGATGAGGCCCCTTTCAAAAAGTGTTCTTTTCAGATTAACAAGGGCGCAGTTATGCAAAAGATACAGGGTAAACGCATTTGATTTCGGTGCAGCGTAGCGACGACGTGTTTCTCTTGGAAACCGGCTGACTGTTTGAAGGGCTTTAGCACGCGTTAGCCCAAGCCGAATGAAATTATGACTTAAAAAATCAATGGGATAATTTAGCGACGAATTTTTCTTAACAACTCTGGCGCGGCTCGGGCTTACGGGTGCTTAAGCACAAGTTTCAGCCGGCTGGAAAGAGATACACGCCGTCGCGGAGCGTTCTCCCCGTATTGGGATTCAAATGCGTTTGCCCTGGCAAAAGATATTTTTTGGATTGTTATATCCATCGTAACGTGTTAATAATCACAGTAAGTTGTAGAACTTCCGAAACGTTTTAATTACGGAAATATTCTCAAAAATTTTTACACAAGATTCAGATAAGAAAAACTTTATTCGGTTTCTTAAGGTCAGTCGAAAATTCATAGAAATGTGAGAGGCGTAAAAATGGATCCGCAGTATTACATACGATTGGAAGACAAATTCGGGGCTCACAATTATAAGCCCCTTGACGTGGTGTTACACCGAGGTCAAGGAGTTTGGGTCTGGGATGTGGAAGGCAAAAAATACATGGATTGCCTTTCCGCTTATTCGGCGGTCAATCAGGGACATTGCCACCCGAAGATCATGAGCACAATGATCGGACAGTCCCGGAAACTAACACTGACTTCTCGTGCGTTCCGCAATGATCAATTAGGGCTGCTTTATCAAGAGATCTGTGTGCTGACCAATTCTCACAAGGTTTTGCCCATGAACAGCGGGGCCGAGGCGGTCGAGACAGTCATCAAGGCGGTTCGCAAGTGGGGATACAAGGTAAAGGGTGTGGCCAAAGATAGGGCCGAAATCATCGTATGTGAGAACAACTTCCACGGGCGGACCATTACCATTGTCGGATTCAGCACCAATGAAAGTTCCCGCGACGGGTTTGGCCCTTTTACCCCCGGTTTCAAAATTATCCCTTTTGGTGATATAAGTGCCCTGGAAGCGGCGATAACCCCCAACACCGTGGCATTCATGGTGGAACCGATCCAGGGGGAAGCCGGGGTAATTATACCACCCCCAGGATTTCTAAAAGAGGCCAAGTCCATCTGCGAAAAGAATAACGTGGTTCTGATCCTGGATGAAATCCAGACCGGGTTGGGCCGGACGGGCAAACTTCTGGCTGAGCAGCATGACGGTATTGAGGCAGATTTAACGCTCATCGGAAAAGCGCTTTCCGGGGGGTTCTATCCCATTTCTGCGGTGCTCTCCAACAAAGAAGTCATGGATGTGTTACGTCCGGGCGAACACGGCAGCACTTTCGGAGGCAACCCTTTGGCCTGTGCCGTTGCCAGAACCGCCCTTAAGGTTTTGATTGAAGAGAACATGATTGAGAACGCTGCTGCCATGGGGGAATATTTCCTGTCTAAGTTATTACAGATTAAAAACTCCCATATAAAGGAAGTCCGGGGCAAGGGCCTTATGCTCGCCGTGGAATTTATCCCGGGGATCGGCGGAGCGCGCCGGTATTGTGAAGCGCTGATGACGCAAGGGCTGCTTTGCAAGGAAACCCATGATAACATCATTCGTTTTACGCCTCCCCTGGTGATTACAAAACAAGAAATAGACTGGGCCATGGAGAGAATCGAGAAGGTTTTGACCATCAAATAGCCCCTGAATTTTAATGCAAGATTCAGGTGGTAATTCATCAGAGGAACCGTATGGTTGAAAAAGTCATCATTATGGGCGCCGCCGGTCGGGACTTTCACAACTTCAACATCTATTTTAAAAACAATTCCCGGTACAAGGTCATCGCTTTCACGG
>MAXL01000065.1 GCA_001751005.1 Desulfobacterales bacterium S5133MH16 | reverse complement strand
ATTGTTGTAGGGCGAAGAGGCCTTACTAATGTGGAAGAGTTCATTATGGGCCGTGTGAGCAACAAGGTCATTCATATGGCGAGGGAAATGGCGGTTTGGGTGGTAACCTAATAAGGTCTTAAAAAATATTCTTACTTATCAAAGAGTTACTTCCAGTCATTCCACAAACCCTATTTTCGGTTACCGTTTGAATGATTGAATGATTTCACACCGATAAGGAGTGAGGATATGAAAAAAATCAATAAAATAATGGTTGCTTGTGATTTTTCTGAATATTCAATAGAGGCTTTAAAATATGCTGTGGAGCTGGCCGAGGATTTGAAGGCTGATATCATTATAACCAATGTAATTAACGAAAAAGATGTTAATTCAGTCCGAATGGCAGCAATGTATAGCGGTGCTATTTCTGAAGAGGAATTTATAAAGTATAAAGAGGAAAGCCGATTACAGCGTATAGATAAATTGATTGAAGAAATATCTCCCGGGCGTCTTCCTATCAAAAAGCTCTTTAAGATTGGAATACCGTTTCGCGAGTTAATTCAAGCTGTTAAGGATGAGGGGGCCGACCTTGTGGTTATGGGTCCCAAGGGCCGCAGCAATCTTGATGACATTCTCTTCGGCTCCACGGCAGAAAAAATGTTTCGTCACTGCCCGGTGCCTTTGTTAAGCATACGCGAAAACAGGAGCAGGTAAAATCTTTCTCATCACAGGGTGACAGCATAGGCCAAAACCTTTTTACGCTGAAAATTGGCTGTGACATGCTATTCGAAAATCAACTTAAGAAGTAAAAAAATGAGTCAGAAAAAGCGCATATTAATCATTGACGACCATCCTTTGTTCCGGGAAGGCCTTAAGACGATCATCGGGCAAAACCCCAGGTACGAAATAGTCGGGGAAGCAGGCACCGGGCATAAAGGACTTCAAATGGCCAGGGAACTCAAGCCCGATCTGGTTTTGCTGGATATGGCCCTGCCGGATATAAGAGGTCTTGTGCTGATCGGTGATATTTTAAAATTTTCCTCCAAAACACGGATATTGGTTGTCAGCATGCATTCCAAAATAGACTATATCGTAAAAGCATTTCAGTCCGGCGCCATGGGCTATTTGGCAAAGGAATCGGCTGCGGATAAGCTTCTGGAGGGAATTGAGTATGTGTTGAAAGGTCACTATTTTATGGATACTTCGGTTTCCCATAAAGTGATAAACAAGCTTATTGGATTGCCGAAAAAGCAGATAGTCGTGACCGGTAGCGGCTACGACTTGCTGACCGCTCGTGAGCAGGAGATCATGGTCCTGCTGGCCGAAGGGCTGTCAACAAGCCGGGTTGCCGATAAACTTTTTATCAGCCCCAAAACGGCTGAAAACCACCGTAGCAATATTATGCGCAAGCTTGATCTGCATAGCATCGTTGAACTGACACGCTATGCTGCAAAGCTCGGCATCATCGACATAGATTTATGGAAAGAATAATCCTTGCCTTGGAGCTTGAGAGTCTAAATTTCTTACGTCATGCCGGACTTGATCCGGCATTTACAATTCATATGGTACTGATAATATACTGGATTCTCGCTTTCCGATCAGGTCGAGGACAAGCTTCGCGGGAATGACGATACCCAATTTATGGTTCTAATAATTTCAACAAGTTAGAAGACCTTTGGACTGTACAGCTTGGAGAATTAAAGTTGTAATCTTTATATATTTCTGGAAAACCAATGAGCATTTTAAATGTGTTGATTCAAACCATCGGTGGCTTGGGCCTGTTTGTCCTTGGGATGAAGATGATGACCGACGGCCTCCAAGGGTCGGCCGGAAAACGAATTAAAAAAATCATATGCGCGGTTTCATCGAACCGGCTCATCGGTTGCCTCACAGGGGCCGGAGTTACCACCATCGTGCAATCATCTTCAGCGACCACCGTTATGATGATCGGATTTGTAAGTGCCGGATTAATGACTTTACAACAGGCCGTTAGTGTTATCTTGGGCGCCAATATCGGAACAACGGTGACTGCACAGTTAATCGCTTTTAAACTGACCAAAGCGGCTCTGCCTGCCATCGCCATCGGCGTATATATGAAATTCTTCACCCGACAAAAAAAATACCGATACATCGGTGAGGTAATCTTGGGATTCGGCCTGATTTTCTTTGGCATGACGGTCATGAAACACGGGCTGACCCCGATTAAAAATGATCCTTCCTTTATTGAATTTTTTACCAAATTCGACCCCAGCAGTGCCGGTGGTCTTGTTCTCTGTGTATTTATCGGCGCTGTTCTGACAATCTTGGTTCAATCTTCATCCGCCACCATTGGATTGACAATGACCTTGGCTACCCAGGGACTGTTGACGTTTCCAGGTGCGATGGCCCTGGTTCTTGGAGAAAATATCGGGACCACTATCACTGCCGAACTGGCGACCATAGGCTCCGCCAATATCAACGCTCACAGAGCCGCCAGAGCCCACACGATGTTCAATGTTATCGGTGTAGCCTTTATGCTGCTTATCTTTCCGTATTTCGTCGGTTTCATAGAATTTGTAGCCATGCATTTGGGAGCGGGACCGGTCGCTGAAGTTGTTGAAGGCGACATGGTCAATATCGCCCGCTATATCGCCAACGGCCATACCTTATTCAATGTCATCAATGCGATAATATTTCTGTTTTTCCTGCCGGTGCTGATAAAAGTTGCAATTTTATTATCCCCCAAAGAGGATGAGCCGGAAGATATATACCGGTTACCGGATTTCGGCACCAAGTTTGATGATACTCCCATCGCCGCTTTGGCCAAGGCCCGCAGTGAAATTGTCAGGATGTCCAAAACCGCCATTGGCGTACTCAAAGATACGATCCAACGGATTGAAGACAGGGATTATAAAAAATTAAGCAAGTGGAAACGTATTGAAAACCATTTGGATGACATGCAAAGGGAGATCACTTCCTATTTAACCAGAATTTACCAGAGTGATGTGAACGAATCCGAAGCCAGAGAAATTTTCAGTTTAATGAGAATGACGAACAACATCGAAAGAATCGGTGATTCAGTGGAGGATATCGCTCAGCTTACGGAAAAGATCATTGAAGACAATTTACAATTTGCACAATTTGCCAGGGCCGACTTGAAAACAATCTCGGAAAAGGTCATCGCATTTGTCGATCTTGTCACTCTGGGTATCCATCAACCTATCGAAAATTTTATGAAACAAGCCGAGGAAACTGGAAACATGGTTAACGTGATGATAGAAGAGATGCGGCAGGATCACATTTCAAGACTGCGCAGCGGTGAATGCGGCCTTGACCCGGGTCTGGTGTTCATCGACCTCTTGTCGATTTTCGAAAAGATTGGCGATTACTGTTTCAATATTGCGCAAGGGGTAGTGGGCATTAAATGAAGCTCTCCACCGCAAGCGGATGGGGTATTTAAAAATCATAACAGACTCAATGTGAAGATATCCGGCACCTTTCCGCCTTACGGTATGAATTTATCTATTCCGATTTGTCCTTGATCTTTTTACGGTCCCGAACGATCATTACCGAACAGGGGGCCTTGTAAGATATCCGTTTGGCTACGCTGCCGAAAAAGACAAGCCCCATGCCTGAAAGCCCGTAAGACCCCATCACAACGATATCCACAGGATTTTCATTGAGGAACGTCAAAATTTCACTTGAGACATGACCGTCGAGAACGATGAGCTGATAATCGACTTTGTCACCGATCCTGTCACCGTATTCTTGCTGCATCCGCTCATCCAGCTTGAGAATAAGATTCTTCTTGGGCTCTTCGGGCGGCATCCATTGCATATCGGTCAACATGGGATTTACCACCGGCGGAAGCACGTGAATAACCAAAAGCTTGGCCTGATACTTTTCCGCGATCTCAAGCGCTGTTATAAAGGCGGCTTCGGCGTTTTCAGAAAAGTCGGTACAGCAGACAATTTGTTTTTCAGCCATAACGTTTCCCTCCCCTTAAATCAATGTCCGTTGTTTTTTTCCGGGTTTCTAAAACTGGTGTTTTCGTAAAGTCCGATTTAGACGGTTTCGTAAAAAGTTCAAATTCAAGGCGTGCAAATATTGTAATCATGAGGCGTACTTATCGTACGTTGAATGATTACGAAATGTAGCACAACGCAGAAGTTGGACATTTTACGAGACCGTCAAAACTAAATCCAATGTGATTAAT
>MAXL01000064.1 GCA_001751005.1 Desulfobacterales bacterium S5133MH16 | reverse complement strand
GTCTCCAAGAAAAGCAATGTTTTGAACCATGATAATCTCTGTTACAGACAATCTGGAAGGAAAGATAGAACCTCTGAGTTATTCTGACGCGGCTAAAGTCGCAGCGTTGATAAGGCAAAGTACTCAGGACGCCAATCGTGGAGAGTATACCCCCTTTGAGCTGGAAAAATTGAATGCCTTTGCAACGCCTGAGAAAATTCAGGATGAAGTGAGTAGCGGATACTTGGTTATGCTTTCGAACGATACGGGAGATCTAATTGGGTGTGCGATGGTTGTACGAAGCGGAAAGAATCTTGTCATAAAAACAATAGATGTCAAAACAAACTACAGCAGGAAAGGCTACGGTTCGCTCCTATATAATCGTTGCGAAAAACGGCTCAAAGAAGTTGGCTTGAATGAAATCGAAGTTGAAATCCCCAAATTTCCAAAATCGGAAATGTTCTACAAGAAGCATGGATTTGTGAAAACTGGAAATCCAACTCGGGAAGATTTATATTTTGCCATGTTCAAATATCTCTGAAACATTTGAAGGCTTCTTCAATTCTTCAATCCGGCGGGGACACTTTCCAAGTCCACAAAATGAGCAGGTCCTATTAATTCCGCACAATTCACCTCCAATTTTTGTCCAATTAAATTTCGTTCAGGCAAATAAAGTGTTCAAGCTTATGAATACAAGCCGTAACTTTTTTGACCTCAGAAAAATCAAGTATCCGATACGAATTGTCACTATCTAAAATCTTAAAACGGCTATCATTGTGCACTCAAACCTATGAATTAGAAAACATGAATTGAAGATAAAATTCCAAGCTTTTCTTGGTTGTATGGACACACAAGATATTGTGGTGATGATAATTGGTGTGAAACCGCTTTACTCCAACGTACTTGCTAAAATCAAGGGGCATTAAAAACTGCGATATCATCAATCTCAGTTTCTAAGACTACGGCCCCACTTTCTATTTAAATTTAATCTAAAAGTGACTTCAAGGGTTGTGATATCGCAACCATTAAGTCCTGCCTTTGAAATTTAAGCTTATTTTCCCTATACCCAAATTTTTCTGATCCATAATTTTCAAGTATACAATACGTACCATATATCTTGATGATTATAGAGATTATTAAATTGAAATATTTTTTGATTTAGTCCGCAATAATGATGTAATATATTATAGCTGTCAATTTGAAGACTATTAGCTTCTATCCCCCCATCGTTTTAGTAGCATCAAGATATTAATAAGATGACCGAACATGCTTTTTTAAAGGACCTTAAGAAATGTGAACTTTGTGAACACCGGTGCGGGGTAAATCGGATGAAAGGTGAAACAGGTGTTTGCAAGGTGACCGGGCCTACAGTCGCTTCTGCCACTCTGCATCCCGCACCACCGGAAAGCTATACTGTGTTTATGGCCGGCTGCAATTTCAAGTGCTTGAATTGCCAAAACTGGACGATTTCCCAATACCCGGACAATGGATTCGTACAAAGAGGATTTATAGATCCGGCTGAGCTGGCTGAAGAATGCGTCGAGCAATTGGGTTCGATTTCCGGTCAGCGAATGGGGGCAGATCGAATTTTCTTTTCAGGCGGAGAGCCAACCATTCATTTACCATACATAGAAAAGATCGTTGAAGAAGCAAGGAAAATAGAGCCCGTCACCAAGGTAAATTACGATACCAATGGATATATGACTGAAGAAAGTTTAATAAGGGTTTTAAATTTTACCACATCTATTACTTACGATTTGAAGGCCTATCATAACGAAGTTCACCTTGCCTTAACGGGAACCTCTTCAGCGCCGGTTTTAAGGAATGCGGAATATATCGGAAAATATGCCAAAGATAGGCTGTGGGAGTATAGAATCGTTGTGATCCCAAGGATAAACGAAAATGAGATAAAACCCTTAACTGAATTCATTGCCTCCATCGACCCCTCTTTGCCTGTAAATTTTCTTGCTTTCAGACCGAATTTCGTTTTGGTAAATCACCCGGGCGCCGACCGGCAGCTTATGGAAAGATGTGTCGATATCGCCTGGCAATCAGGGTTGAAAAATGCCTACTGGTCCGGATACACCGGCATATCAGGCAAGGTCGCCGATATTGAAAATGGTCTTAAAGAAACTTATTTGTCCGATGAAGCTCGGTTAGCCGGCTCTTATGCACGTTATGCAGGATGCCGAACCCATTTAAGGGACTGTAAAGCATGTTGCTTTAATCAAAAGTGCCAGGTTAAAAAATATATTCCCAGATTATCAACTTAGGTTGAATCATTCCATGGCAAAAAACCTCAGCCACCCAGCATGTTCGAAACGTTTGGTTTGATGAAACCCCAAGGGTTAAAAGTTAGCGGATTGTTCTATCGCAGCCCTATCGGGTTTTACGGCTGGCTGTTAGGTTCTGCTCTAATGTTTCAACTATCAGAAATTTATAAGAAAGATCGGGTATGTTATTTATAAAACGTCGAGGTTTTGAATTAACCATACAGAATTCATTGACAATTTTTAATCGATTCTTTATTATGCTGATTTAATTGATAATTAATTCAGGAGGATTATATGAACAAACTGGAACTTACAGAAACTCTGAGAGAGAAAACCGATCTGACAAAATCAGAAGCAAAAGCGGTAGTGAAACTTTTCTTTAAGGAGATCTCAAACGCCTTAGAAAAAGGTGATCGGGTTGAAATCAGGGGATTGTGTTCTTTTTACGTTAAAAAATACAAAGCGTATGCCGGGAGAAACCCTAAAACCGGGGAACCCACCCGGGTTAAACCTAAGAAGCTGCCGTTTTTCAAGGTTGGGAAGAAATTGAGAGAACGGGTAAACAGTTAACAAAAACCATACGATTAAACATATCATGATTGAACAATATTCTTTTGGAAATATGGTCATAAACGGTGTGAGTTACAGAAATGACGTTAAAATCATTCATGGAAAAGTTGTTCCTGAATGGTTGAGAAAAAGAGGACATTTTGTTGATGTTGATGATATTCAAGATATTTTGAAATCCAAACCTGACATTTTGGTACTTGGCAAAGGTTCGCCGGGACAGATGAAATCAACCGAAGCTTTGCGTAAATTTTTAAAAAACAATGGTATTGAATTGATCGAAGAAAAAACATCCAACGCTTTTAAAACGTTCAACCGTCTTTTTAATAAAGGTGAAAATGTTTCCGCTGGTTTTCATTTGTCTTGTTAGGTAATTCTCAAAACTCAAAGGAGGAATCCAGAAATGAAAAATCTTAAAAAGAGTCTGCAGTCTGTTAACAAGGATCTAAACGCACTATCAAAAAAAGTTGAGAAAATTATTGTTGCAGCAAGTAAGCTTGAAAAGCCAAAAACTGTCAAGAAAAAACCCGTAATAAAGGTCGCTGTTAAAAAACCTGCCGCAAAGAAACCCGTCAAATTAACAGCAGCTGATACAATGTTCGGAGTTATTAAAAGAAGCAAAAAGGGTGTGGGTGTCGCTGAGTTGATGAAAAAGACCGAATTCGATCAGAAGAAAACTTATAATATTATTTATAAACTGAAGAAGCAAGGGAAGATTAAGAGTGTAGAAAAGGGAGTTTATAAGAAGGCATAAACCAAGCGACAACCAGAAGGAATAAAAAGATTTATGTCAAAAAAGTATCCAGAATGCCCATTGTATAATCACGATAACTGTAAAGAGCTTTATAATCCAAAACTCTGTGCCATCGTCAGGAAAGATAAACAGTGTCTTAAAAAGCAACAAAAGTCAAAAAATAAAGTCTGAATTGTCGGGGGTTGTGGTTTTTGTTGATGAAATCGAAAACAATGATGAGTAATCCTTGCCTCCCCTGTTTTCAGAAACCGCCTTCTGTCGCACCGGGTCAATTACCGGCGGACCCGGTCCGGCACCAAAGTCGATTTCATAATATTTTGTACTCCTTGGCACCATACACCCTATGTGGATTGTGCCGGGAGGATGACCGTAAAAAATCGTGACTCGTATCTATTTTTAATACCGTGTTGTTGAGTGAGCCCTTAGCCCTTGGATCGAGAAACAAAAAAGGCCGGGCATTTTCCCAGCCTTGGAAAACGGTTTGACGTATCATCATCCATCAAGCCCTGTCGAGCCGGTCATCGAGTAAAACCAATCCCAGAGCTCTTCCATTTCCTCCTTGTGGTCTTTCAACATTTTTTCCATATACCGGGCATTTTCAACGGCTATTCCTCCTTGCTCTGCCAATGCAGTAATGAACTCAATTTCCTTATAAGTAAACTCCCTGGATTTCGAATCATAAAGACGGAGTGCACCGATAACATTATCCTTAAAAACAACGGGAACGGCCAGGATCGATTGAATTCCCTCTTTTTTACACGCTTCCGGATACTGTAGCTGCCTATCATTCTCAACATTTGGCACAACTACAGGTCTTTTGCTCATGACGGAGTCAGGAATGCTTTTATCCGCAAGAATCGGGCCTTTGTTAATAAATTCCCGGCTCAAATTACGCTGGGTTATAAGCTCCAAACGATTTTCTTTTTTATTCCATAAACTGATGGCGCCTGCTTTCATATCTAAGGAATCAATCCCATGTTTTACGATCAAATCCAGAACGTCTTTTAGATTTCTCGTTGAACTGATTGCCTTGCTAATACTTACAAAAGCAGAAAAAAAATCCTTTTCCCCTAACGGCATAAACATCACCCCCTCTTTTACCAATAAATTAACCTTATAAAATAATATTTATTCATATGTGGCTCGGAAAGTCAAAGGTTTTTTCTTGTTAATTCCTTATACTTAACAAGTTAATAACCGGCCTGAATTAAATGATTTTCCTTGTTTTTCTTCTCTAACCTCGGTTTTCTGCCGGTAATTTTACGAAGACAGTTGGCTTGGAGATAAATTATGCAGATTTTAGGTGTAATCCCCTTTAGATAAATAACCACACAACAGTTTCGTCGATACAATATATGCAAAGCCAAATGCAAGATTTTTTAAAGATGCTACATGTAGTTCATCATTCACCGTCGCTGTTGCATCCGAAACAAAAAAGACTCGGTAGTCCCTGACAAAAGCATCTCTTGCCGTTGTTTCACAACAGCAATTTGTCATCACTCCGGTAATAATAAGCTCGTCAATCTTTTGTGATTTGAGGATCTCATGGAAACCGGTTCCATGAAAAACACTATATCGATTCTTATCAATGATTATATCGGCATCGGACGCTTTTAGGGCCTCGATAAGTTTCCAGTTTTTTGATCCATGGTCGATTTGATCTCCCCACCATTCCGCAAGCATCCCACCATCTTCTGAAACGTCCCTGTGTCCGTGTCTGGTAAAAATTATCCTGATACCTTTTGATCGACACGCTTCGATAATAGATAGAACGTTTCCCAGTATAGGTGTTGCAATAGAAAAGAAATATCGTTGCATATCAATTACCAAAAGAGCACATCTGCCGGGCTCAGGACATGCGTGGCGGATATTGTATTGATCTATTTGGTTTAGGTAATCGGTTGGCATGGTTTCTTCAGAGCAAATGAAAATATCAGCCGGTTCTTCCTTGACACGATCTATTTCGTCCTGACGAAGATCCCTTGATTCTTCAGTCGACTTCCACAGAAATAATTCAGCTAACCATACATAATTTATTGACAAATTTCAACCGATTCTTTATTATACTGATTTATTTGATGATTAATTCAGGAGGTTGCCATGAACAAACTGGAACTCATAGAAACTCTAAAAGAGGATGCGGGACTCACAAAACCCGAAGCAAAAGCCGTGATTAAGACATTTTTTGATACAATAACGGATGCACTTGCAAAAGGTGACCGGGTGGAAATCAGGGGATTGTGTTCTTTTTATGTCAAGAAATATAAAGCGTATGCCGGAAGAAATCCCAAAACCGGAGAACCAACCCAGGTTAAATCTAAAAAGCTGCCGTTTTTTAAGTGTGGGAAGGAACTGAAAGAGCGCGTGGATTATTAAAACACTGACACCTAACACCCGAAACCTTGAGCAATGAAACGTTGAAGCAAAAAATTGCTCAACTTAGGTTGAATTTTTGTATCGGGTTTACGGAGAAAAATAATGAGAGGAATTTTTCTGAGGTGGTTAATTCTAACGTTTGCAATCATTGTAACGTCTTATTTGCTCGATGGAATATACGTAAGTAATTTTTTATCCGCATTTTTCGCTGCAGCTATTTTAGGAATACTGAATGCTTTTTTTCGGCCCATATTATTTATTTTAACGCTTCCCATAAATGTATTGAGTCTCGGCCTTTTTACCTTTGTGATAAACGCAATCATGCTTATGATGGCCTCCGGGGCGATATCCGGTTTTAAAGTACACGGATTTTGGTCGGCAGTTTTTGGATCACTTTTAATCAGCCTGGTCAGTTGGATTCTAACCTCTTTTATAAATGAAAGAGGAACTGTACATTATATTGATTTGAAAAAAGTAGGCCGTAACCGGTGGGAATAATCCACAATTCGGGACTTTCGTGCAGAGATTGCATTAGCTGAGCAGCTCTGCACGAAAGTCCCGTTGGCGTAATGACTTGGTCATCAGAAAAAAACACAAATTACGGACATATCCAGACTATTTTTCCGCACAGTTTACCGGACACTGGAAATAGATGCATCGTTTACATTCATATCTTCTCAAAGTTGTGCACAAAACGATAACAGAGAGAAAGTAGATAACCAGCAAGCCCGGTTGTAACAGCAAATAAAAAATCGGAAGCAATACGAGAACGAGAGGTATAAACAGGGCCACGGTTTTTTCAAGCAGACTTAAGGGACCGGATTTTTCCTTAAAAAATTTAGGAACACCCCAAAAAAACATGCACTTGGTGTTTTTGGCGCTTTGAATGTAATGGGGGCAATGGGTACAGTAAAATTTGTAAATGACCATGACAAGCAAGATACAGATTATTATATAAATAACTAACCATAGAATTGAATCCTTGGCAATGGCCATACATGCCGTAATAAACGGTACGGAAACAATAAGGTTCCAGTAAAGAAAATCACCAAAATTATGTCGCGTCTTTAATTGTGTTTCCTGTTCATTCATATTCTTATTCCTCCTTTATTTTAAACCCCCGTCATCCCCTTGCAGGCGAACATCCAGTCATTGAACGGGATCAGTTTCAGGCATGATTGTTACACGGAAAAACCGCCCAGCTTGGTTTCGAGGTATTCGGCAATACCTTCACGTCCCCCTTCGCGCCCCAGACCGCTTTCCTTCATACCTCCGAAAGGAGCCGCAGCTGCTGTGGGATTAATGTCGTTAATACCGATGATACCGAAATGCAGGCCTTCAAACATGCGCATGGCTCGTGAAAGGTTAGAAGTATAAACATAGGCGGCCAGACCGTAAATGGTGTCATTTGCCATCTCCAAAACCTCTTCCTGGGTATCAAAAACAATAATCGGAGCCACCGGCCCGAAAGTTTCTTGGCGATATATCAACATCTCCGGCGTTACATCCTTCAGAACCGTGGGAGCATAGAAGTAGCCCTTGTCAAGATTGTTATCCATCATCCTATGGCCGCCGCAGACCAGTGTTGCACCTTTATCCAGAGCATCGGTAACTTGCCGGCTCACCTTTTCCAGGGCCGCAGAGTTCACCAGCGGTCCGATGCTTACGCCATTCTCAAAACCGCTGCCGGCGCGCATTCCGGATACCCGGTTTTTAAATTCCTTGATAAAGGGATCCACGATACTATGATGAACGAAGATCCGGTTGGGACTGATACAAGCTTGCCCGGTGTTCAAGAATTTAACCAGCACGGCGCCCTTGGCGGCATACACCGGATCGGCGTCGTCAAAAACAATAAACGGGGCATGGCCCCCAAGTTCCAAAGAAACATGTTTTACCTGTTCTGCTGCTTTTTTAGCCAGGATCTTGCCGACTTCCGTGGATCCTGTGAAGGTAATCTTGCGAACCAAAGAACTGGTGATAAAGGTTTCACCGATGGGGACAGGATCCCAAGCGGTGACAAGATTGACAACACCGGCAGGAATTCCTGCCTTTTCAAAAATCTTGAAAATTTCTACGGCGCAAAGCGGTGTGGCTTCTGCCGGTTTCAACACAACCGTGCAGCCCGCAGCCAGAGCCGGCGCCACTTTCCGGGTTATCATGGACATAGGATAGTTCCAGGGCGTGATGGCCGCCACCACTCCCACCGGCTGGCGCATCACTATAAAGCGCTGGTCGGAACGGGGCGCCGGAATTGTCTCGCCATAGATCCGCTTGGCCTCTTCCGCATACCAAAGCAAAAAATCCGCACCGTATTGGATTTCTCCCCGGGAGGCTTTTAGCGGCTTACCCTGCTCCTCGGTCATCACCCGTGCCAAGTGCTCCCTATGTTCCATCATCAACTGATAGGCCTTGTAAAGGTATTCTGAACGCTGATATGCGGTCAGACATGACCATCCGTCAAAGGCATGCCGGGCGGCTTGGATCGCCGCTTGTGCATCGCTGCGATCTCCATTTGCAACCTCCCCTATCTTATCGCCGTTTGACGGGTTTAAAACGTCAAAAGTTGAACCGTCATTTGCACTGACCCACTGACCGTCGATGTACATCGTTTCAATCCTCCTTTATCCACAATAACCTATCATACTATTTTTAAGATCCAATATGATATCAAAAAACAAGCTATGCCTGAACTCATGAGGCATACACATAACAGCCGGAAATGTCTGTACACGGCGCCCATACCGGCATTGAAATATTCGTATGCGTTCACGGTTCACAGGTTCGGGGTTCAGCGGTTATGTTTTAGAATTTTACTTTTGGGACTGCCTGTTCCGCCTCGGGTACTTTATAGTATTCTGCGCTTGAGACACCTGCAAACATTGCATAGAACCTTCCCATGAAGGTCCGGATATATGTATTCAGAATTTGAACCGACTCATTATATCGTTTTCGTTCCACTGCAATTCTGTTTTCGGTCCCCTCAAGGCTGTCCTGAAGTTTTAGAAACGATTCATTGGCCTTTAAGACCGGGTATCTCTCCTGGAGCAGGAGGAGTCTTGAGAGCGTTCCCTCAAGCATGTTTGAAGCTTTAATCTTGCCTTTTACATCCTTTGCCTGAAAATACATGGTCCTTGCCTGTGCTATATTTTCGAACAGTTCTTTTTCATGCTTTGCATAACCTTTTACCGTTTCAATAAGATTTGGGATAAGGTCGTATCTTCTCTTCAACTGGTTTTCCACCTGGGCCCATTTCCCCTTAACATTTTCATCCATGGTAATAACTGTATTATAACCGGATACGATTGTTCCCAATAACATAAAACCGACAACCAGGATGATTCCTAACGTGATGAGTATGATTTTAAATTGTTTTGACATAATGGTCCTCCGATAAATTATCAGTAAAAGATTAAAAACCAAATAGTGTCCATCCAGAAATGGTAGATTTTGGTTTCCGGCAAGGCCCGAGCGAGTTTTCAACCGCAGTCATAGCACGCTATTTCGAGGATTGAAAACGAGCGAGAACGCCGCCGGGGGCCGAAAGATGCCGTTTATGGATGGACACTAACTACCAGCCTCCGGTTGCGCCGCCGCCACCGAATCCGCCGCCACCGCCGCCGCCGAAACTGCCGAATCCGCCGCCGCCGAATCCGCCGCCACCGCCCCATGATCCCCTTCTTCCGCCCATGGATGAAAACAAAAGAAGCATTAAAAATAGTCTCGGGTTTTTAATAAACAGAATCACCATGATAATAAGAAACCCGATGGTCATTATCGTATGAAAGAGACCACCGGATTTGTCTTTTATTATGGGCTGAACATGACGTTTTATGGTCGGCATGCCGTCTATTTTAACTCCTGCGTCCACGGCAATCTCATTGGCCATTGCCACGGCTGTGACAAAAATACCGTTTGAATATTCGCCTTTTTTGAACAAAGGCACCAGAAAATTGCGACCCAGACTGCCGACCATGCTGTCTGGAAGCACGCCTTCGAGTCCGTAGCCAACTTCGATTCTGTATTTTCGGTCTGTTACGGATATAAGGAACAGCACGCCATTGTCTTTTCCCTTTTGACCGAGTTTCCATTTGTCATGGGCAATTTTTATGGAAAAGTCTTCGATGGATTGACCTTCGAGGCTTTTTATGGTCAGGACAACCAGCTGGGCCGTTGTCTTTTGCTCAAGCTCCTGAAGATATCCGTTCAGCCTGTTCTCTGCGGCGTCATCCACAATGCCGGCCAGGTCAACGACATATTTAAGAGGCCTTTCCGGAATGCCGGCGGAATGGGAAACGGGTACCGCCACAAGGCATACGAACAGGGTTGCAAGGAAAACCGCTCGTCTAGTCTGTGATATCATCCGTAATATCTCCCAGTTTCTCGATCGCTGCATAATAATCTTCGAATATGGTATTGAGCTGATCCATCATCAGCTTCGTCTTCTGTTTCTTTTGTTTTAAAACCGTATTAAATACACTTGTATTTACGCCGGAAACTTCCTCAAGCACCGTTATTACATCGTGGCTTGTTACCGGGGGTTCCTTTCCTAAAAGAAGAATAATCCCCTTAAAAAGCGGAATGTATCCTGAAAAAGAATCAATAAACATATCCGTGAGCATTTTACTGTTGCCCAAACAAGAGATATACCCCTGCCTGAGGCCGATCAATCTGACTTTCAGTTCTCTTTCGCACTGCAGCCTAAGATCAGATCGCTTTATCTCCAGATTCCGAAAGAGATCTTCTCCAAGTATGGTTTTATGAAGAAACTTTATATTCAGAAGCTCAAGGGGAAAAACATCAAGAGAATTCATAATATATTCAGGAGTCATGATCAGGGGGGCTGCAATCCTTTTTTTGCGGTATCTTTTCCCCAGAGGCGCCAGAAGTTCAAGAAACTTCAAATCCATTTCCCTGAGGACAAATACCGAATTAACATCTGATTTGCCGGGCACAAAATCGTCCGTCAGGGCACTTCCGGTTAGGGTTATGGAATGAATATTATCTTTATAGCTGCTTAATATTTCATCCTGAAACGGTTTAAATCTCTCAATGATCACATCTTTCACATTCAGATCAATCATAAATACCTCCTCGTTCATTTTAACATAACGAATAGCACAGACGTTTTTTTTACATTGAAAACCTGGTTCTCTGGGCCAGGTCAGAGATAGATGGCTCTGCCTTGAAGTTTTGTGTCTAAAATCACAAATTCCAAGCACCAAATTACAAATAAATCGCAAATTCCAAATCGCAAATTCCAAACAAGGGCCAAAGCCATTTTTTTTATTCTTTTGTTTGTTATTTCGAATTTTGGTCATTGGAATTTATTTGTTATTTGTGTTTTGTTATTTGGGATTTCCCCTTTCGGTCATTGGAAATTGTTTGGTATTTGTAATTTGATATTTGTAATTTCAATAATTCAATGAACTTCCAACAAAGCAAATCCCCTCTGGGAATAACCAAAGCATGGTCCTCTATGCCAGGATTTTTATAAAACTGTCGGTTTTACTCTTTCAATTGCCGCCAGGTTTGGGGCAAAGGTTTTGGTTTGCCAAGTTTGAATCCCCTGGACCGGATGATGTTTTCAAGATGGGAGATCCGCTTGCGGCTTTCCGGATGTGAAGCCAAGTAATGGCCGAATTTGCCGGGGTCCTCTGCTTTAGAAATCTTTTCGAAAAAATCGGTTGCGCCTGCCACATGGCCATAGTCACAGTGTAACGTTTCGAGTGCAAACTCATCTGCACGGGTTTCCTGTTTTCGGGAAAAACTCATCTCCGTAATATTCAGTCCGTGGGCCAGCATCTTACTGATGCTGCTGTCGGTTCCTAATAAGAGAGTGGAAATTGTAATAAACACAAATGCTCGGCCCATGCCGCGAAGATGATCCCGATGGGCGAAATGGCCCATCTCATGAGCCAGAACAAAGGCCAGTTCGTTTTCAGAAGCCACCTTATCCAGAAGTCCCGTGTAGACGATAATATGCCCGCCGGGCAGGGCAACAGCATTCACTGTAGGGGATTGACGGATATGCACCTTAAACAGATAGGGCAATCGGGCACAGCGATCCTGCAGATCTTCCAGCAGCGACCGGACGTAGCTTCCCCGTTTTGAATCTGAATCCTTAGCCTCTATGGATCCGATGAAGAGCCCCCCTATTCTGTTTTCAAGGTCGGTGGAGATACGCGGCACAATCAAGTCCATAGCCAGCCCCAGCACCATGTAGATTACGATAACCATACCGAGCAACCCGGCGGTCAGCAGAAAAAATTCCCGCAGAGGCGAGGTGGGGGTCACATTGACATTGGATCCCGGTTGCCGGGGCGTGTACTTCATCTACTTCTCCAAAGTCACGGCGGTCCCGTATGCGATGGCTTCCAAACACCCCACGCCCTTTTTATTGGCATTTCTGCCAATCGTGGATGTTTCGATGCGGACATTAACAATCACCGTTGCATCCCCGGCCATTTCCTTCATACGGATCAGTGCTTCCCTGCGGGCACGATCAATCAGGCTTTCGTATGATTTGACCGTGCCGCCGAAAATATTGCGAAGGGACGCAAGGAATCGTTTGAAATAATCGATGGAAATTACGGCACTTCCGCATACCAGTTCAGCCGACGCGATCTTTTTATCGGGGTGGGTAACAGTTTTTATGGTTACGGCGGGCAGATAAAGAAATTTTTTTTCACGCTCATGGATGGAACGATAATGGCGTTTTTCCGCCAGGGTTCCGACCACGTAGCCGATTGCAATCAGGGTCATGAAAAATAACAGATTATTCATTAACCGCCTCCTTATTATTTAATGTGCACGGCTGTACCATAAGCATACAGTTCGGCGGCGCCCTGTGCAACGGAAGAAGTAGAAAACCTTACGTTAACAATGGCATTGGCCCCTAACTGACGGGCTTGCTCAATCATACGCTCCAAGGCCTGCTGCCGGGATTCGTGTAACAATTGGGTGTAGCCTTTGAGTTCTCCTCCCACAAGGTTTTTTAGACCTGCCATTAAATCTCTGCCCACATGCTTGGCCCGGATCGTACTTCCGGAGACCAACCCAAAATGTTCGACAATTGTTTTTCCCGGAACGGTTTCAATGTTTGTGATGATCATCTTCCCTCCATGAATAATTTTTAAAACTTTTTAATTCATAGTTTTTCTAAATCGTCAATCCATTTTCTGACACGATCCTTACCATAAACTTTTTCCCAGGCCGCCGGAATGATATCCACCGGTATATCCGCATATATGAGTCTGTAGATTAATGGTCTTTTCGCACAATCTCTGCGTTATGCTCAAAAAATAATCCTCGGAATATCAAATATATGCCTGCCTGCCCCGTAGGTCCGGCAGATCG
>MAXL01000063.1 GCA_001751005.1 Desulfobacterales bacterium S5133MH16 | reverse complement strand
TCCTGAAACGATTGCACTATCTCGAAGACAGCCAGGGCTATAAATATGAACTGCGATATATCCGCGACAAGGAAGGCCGAGAAGTTGATTTTGCAATTATTAAAGAAGGGGAACTGGAAGAGTTGATAGAAGTTAAATACTCGGACGATTCAATAGCGAGATCACTCTCCTATTATGCCGACCGCCTTAACCCCAAAAAGGCCGTACAGATTGTTTCGGAGATAAAAAGACCATATGACAAGGGTAAAATAAGAGTTACCGACCCCATATCCTATTTCAGCAACTTCTTCAAATGAGGACTCAAGGAGCTGTAAGGGAATAATAATTGTGAATTGTGAACTCTGATGTGCTTTAATAATCTGAAAAGGATTAAATAGAATGAAAATAAGAAAAATTGCATCTTTGACTGCAGCACTTTCTTTTATCGTGATGCTTTTGAAAAGTTTTTATATCATATTGTCAATCGAAGCTTTAGCTCGTTTTCCGTTTCTGCCAAAATCAAGCATTTGTCAAAGCAGGCTACTTCGTTCACGTAACGCTTCGTTTTTACACGGTTAAATTCGCACCCCTCATTTGTTTAGAAATAACAAACAATTAGCTTGCTTTCTTTCTCAATAAGATTATTATATATTTAATCAATTAAGTTCTGTTTAATCTGCGGAACGGTTTCTTTCTGAAGGAAAAACCCATTTGTCAAAGTGGCACCCTCCAGTTTGCAACGTTGAAAATTTTAAAAAAGGAGGATGTTATCATGACCAATGGAATTGTTAAATGGTTTAACGACCGAAAAGGGTTCGGATTCATTGAGCAGGAAGACGGAGCGGATGTGTTTGTTCATCATTCAGCAATCAATGCAGACGGTTTTAAATCCCTCAGTGAAGGCGACCGAGTTTCCTTTGATATAGAGGAAGGACAAAAGGGTCCTGCCGCTGCAAATGTCACTGTGATTTAACCTTATGTTCTAAGTAAAAAGGGCATTCCTTCTAACATTAAGGGGATGCCCTTTTATTTGTTTTGAATTTATACCTTCACAATTCGCTATCATCAGACCTTAAACCTCAAAAAAGTCCGCTCATAGATCCTTTTCTTGTTGTCATTATTAAAAATAACAGCCAAGGAGGTAACAAATTGGCAAGATCAAATTATCAATTTAATAAACGTCAAAAAGAATTAGCAAGGAAGAAAAAGAAAGAACAAAAGAGACAACGCAAACTGGATAAAAACACTATAAAATCAGAAGAGAATCCAAATCAGTCCCAGAATGAAGGAGAGAATCCATAAGCATAGAAACCGGATGAAAAGGAGAAAAGGTATGCGTCAAAAATATGTGATTTCTCGAGATAGTGCCAAAAATAAACTCAAAATCAGGGAATATGCAATCATCGACAAAAATCTGAGAAAAGTGGCGTCTTCAATGCTGCAAAAGGGAAGTTTTTCATTTCTCTGCGAAGAAACCTATGAAAGTGAGATTATCGTGAGTTCCATCTCCAAAGGAATGAATGCCTTGGTTGCAATCCTTCGGACCCACAATATATTTCCCATCGAACCATATGCCACCAAAATTGCCGAATCAGTCATGGCGTTATACAATTCATCCGAAGAGGGTTCGGTGGAGCTGTTTTTTGACGACGTCGATTTGGTATCTGTTTGATATGTTTTCGTTTTATCAAAGCAGGTAAAGCGAATATCTCAAATTGTGTTTAGTAAAAAAGCAGAAGGATTATTTTCCAGTCAAACTATTGACTTATTATTACGAATGGATTAATTAAAGATGTTTTCGTAAAAAGTCCGATTTAGACGGTTTCGTAAAAAGTTCAAATTCAAGGCGTGCAAATTTTGTAGTCATGAGGCGTACTTATCGTACGTTGAATGATTACGAAATGCAGCACAACGCAGAAGTTGGACTTTTTACAAAACCGTCAATTAAAGATTCGATTAATTCTACCATTCATACTTGTGTATCTTTTCGGTATTTATTTTGGAGCTTGTCTAAAGAACCTCTCTTTTTTGGCCTTCCTTCAAAGTGATCTCCTGAGCATTTGCACAAGATATAAGGAAAAGAAAACATTAGATGGAAGGTTATGTCAAATCGTACAGTGAAAAAAAGGGTTATGGTTTTATACACACTGAAGAATATGGGGACGTTTTTGTTCATAAATCGGGCATCAAGGAATTTGGGCATTTCGGTTTACAAAAGGGCGACCCTGTATCTTTTGAATTAAAAGAAACCTCTAAAGGCAGACAAGCCTTCAACTTACAACCCCTCAAATCCGATTAATTTGGAAACGCACAATACTTTTCTATCTTAATACTTGCCATTAGTAATAAGGAGTGCACCATCTTGCGAATAAAGATAGATCCCTTTCTTGAGTCAGAGGTGTTCATTTCTTTCTTTTATCGATTAATTTTATTTTATTCGTGGACATTTCGTTTAAAGATTGAAAATGATAAAGACTGGATGAATTATAGAAGAAATGGCGGTGTTGTTTTGCTTTGCACTTGGCATCAACAATTTTTTTCTGCTATTCGTCCTTTTAAAAATTATAAAACTTTCAATCCAAGTATCATGATTAGTCAGAGCAGAGACGGTGAGATAGTAGCCAAGATGGCTTTGCGTAGTGGCTGGAATCCAGTTCGGGGTTCTTCTTCAAAAGATGGGATGGAGGCTTTAAAGAAAATGATTACTAATTTAAAGGAGAAAAAACTTGCAGCCCACATTGTAGATGGACCTAAAGGGCCTTCAGGTATTGTTAAGGCTGGTGCAATCCGTTTAGCACATGCTGCCAATGCCGTAATCGTTCCTTTTTCTGTTTCTGCAGAAAAAGCGTGGTATTTCAACAGTTGGGATAAATTTCTTCTGCCGAAACCTTTTAGTAACGTGTTTCTTCGTTTTGGAGAAATGATCAAATTTGATAGAGTAAAAGACAGCGAGAGCTTTGAAAAGCAAAGAAAGCAACTCGAAGAAATTATGCTTCCTGCGTTAATAGTTTAAGAATCCTTAAGAGAAATATTGTAAGCTGATTTATTGACTTCTACATTATCTTGGAAAAATCGAAAGCCAAAATACTTGCCATTTACAAACGCAATTTGCGGTGATATTCAATTGATAGCGGTCTTAAATGTCAAGAAATTTAACCTTTAAGATTATCTTTATTAGAAGGAGATCAGAATGAATATTTACGTAGGGAATCTATCGTATGAGGTGACCGAAGAGGATTTAAAAAAAGATTTTGAGTTCTTTGGAGAGGTCGATACCGTCAAGGTTATAAAAGGGAGTCGATATAGTCTCTGTAATATACTGTAATATAACCAAGAAAGGAGAAAAAACATGAACAAAGGAGATCTAGTCAATGAGGTTTCAAAGGTCCTAAAAACCAAAAAGGATGCTCAGGCGGCTGTGGACTGTGTTCTTTCAAGCATTACCAAGGCATTGGGAGAAGAAGGCTCTGTATCATTAGTTGGATTCGGCACATTTAAGGTGGCTGAAAGGAAGGCTCGTAAAGGCAGAAATCCTCAGACAGGGGAAGAGATAGATATTGCGGCAAGTAAGGTGCCAAAGTTTGTTGCAGCAAAGGCATTGAAGGAGGCTGTGAAATAATTATTTATTGTGGGTAACAACATTCTGTTAACGGATAATAGTTAGTGCCTGAACGAAAACTGCTATTTTCCCCAATTTCTGCGTCAGGCTCAGATTTTAATCATCAAAATACTCTAATGTATTACTGCGGTTAAAATCTTCGCCTTCCCCTCCGGGGCGTAGGCCCTACGGGCCGGAGGCTTGAACTTGGAAAAACTATCTAGTTTTCGTTCGGGCACTGGTTACCAGGGAATTCCCACGTGTGCGATTTTCGCTTAATTGGGGTGTCCCTCGAAGCGCTTGCCAATATGGGGCAAACAAATATACTTAATAGGGAGGTTGAAAATGAAAGCAAGAATTCGAATATATCCTTTTCTTATCGTATTAGTTGCAGTATTGACAGTTTTTATTGTTTCTTCAATGGCGCAAGAAAAGCCCGCCGACAATATGCAGATAGTTCGTGAAAAGATCCAGACCGACAAAAAGCTGTTTATTGCGGAAAATATGAATCTTACGGAATCGGAGGCCAAAGTTTTCTGGCCGGTTTATGAGAATTATCAGAAAGATCTGGGCAAACTTGTCGATAAAACCGTCAAACTGATCGATAACTACGCCGCCAACTATCAGACCATGACCGAGGAAGCGGCCAAAGAACTGATCAATGGGTATTTGGCCATTGAGGGAGAACGGGTGACGCTCATGAAATCCTTTTTACCCGAATTCAGAAAAGTTCTGCCTGAAAAGAAAGTGGCACGCTATTACCAACTCGAAAACAAGATCAATGCTGTAGTGAAATATGGGCTGGCAAAGCAAATCCCCTTGGTCAATTAAAGACTGGAGCTGACAGACGCCCCGAGAGTCGGATATAACTGATTTTCGGGGTTCTTGCTGTCAAGGCCATCAAACTGATAAAAAAATAAGCGTGGATAGACGAATCTTGGCGGAATTTGCAAAGCGGGTCTGTGAGCGTTTCCATGAGGCCCGCATTTGGGTCTTTGGCTCCCGTTGGTCTTGCCCAAATCTTATCTTTTAATCTTTCTGATAATCTTGGGGATAAAAAATAATAAAGGCTGCGAAAATAATCGCCTTAAACACCGCTTTCGATGGTTTTTTTGTCGGTTGTTGTAAGGTTTCTTCCATTTTGATTGCATATTTCCAAGTTTACTATACTGTTAACCGTGTTTGATGAATCATCTCTCCAGGCAGCAAAGAAGCCGACTCCCTATCCAGAAGCCAAGTCAATTCCCCGTCTAAGGCATGTATCTTTTGGACCGGTAAACGGGCTTGATCGTCTTCAAATACGGTTTTTAGGGTTGCAGCCTTTTCCTTTCCGGAAATTAAAAAGACAATGTGTCTGGCTCGATTCAGTACGGGCAAGGTCATGGTCAAACGGTTTACATCGGGATTGCCTCCTTTTACTGCTACTATGAGCCTTTTTCTTTCATCCAAGGCATCCTGTCCGGGAAAAAGAGAGGCTGTGTGGCCATCTGCTCCCATACCGAGAAATATTTGATCAAAGGTCGGGAACCGGCCATCTTCCAGATGAAAAAAATCTATGAGGGCTTTCTGGTATTTTTGGGCGCCTTGTTTCGGTGGCAACTCGCCGGGCATGGGATAGACCTGGGCTTCAGGAACTGAAACCCTGTTGAGGAAGTCCTTTTTGGCCGCACCATAATTGCTGGCCGGGTCATTTTCAGGAACGCACCGCTCATCTACCCAGAAGATATACGTTTTATCCCATGGAATTGCTGAACCATAAGGTTCTTCAGCCAGCATCCTGTACATCCTTCCGGGTGTGGAGCCGCCGGAGATGGCCACCACAAAACGTCCATGGCGGTCAATGCTCTCTTTAGCAGTCTGATTGAATATGGTCGTTGCTTTTTGTGCCAGCATCGCTGCATTTTCTTTGATAATGATTTTCTGATTCTCTATCATGGTCCCACTTCTCTGATCCTTTCCTTTATTTAACTTATATCTATCATCTGTGGTCCCCAACTTCCGGATTCATAAAAATGAAGCATTTCTGCCCTGTTGCCACAGGTTTCGCACTCATTTAATATGGGTGTCAAAAAGGACCAGCACTGTTCAACCCCGTCCTGTTTCCAGAAAAGCATTTGATCCCCCAACATACAGTCTATCAGGACTTTTTCATAGGCATCCAGAATGGGCCCGGTATAATTTTGATGATAGGAAAAATCCATGGTTACAGAACGCAAACATACCCGTGCGCCGGGATTCTTTGTCTGAAAAGTAAAGGTTATTTTTTCATCCGGATGAATACCGAGTGTTAATCGATTGGCGGCGATGGTTTCCCCCAGGGTTTGTCGAAACATGGAATGGGGAATCCCTTTAAACTGAATTTCGATTTCTGTTAACTTCTTGGCCAGCCGCTTACCGGATGTAAGAAAAAAAGGAACGCCCTGCCAGCGCCAGTTGTCTATGAAAACTTTCATCCTGGCAAAAGTTGGCGTTAGAGAGTCCGGGCTTACACCGGGTTCCTCCCGATAGCCTGGGACCGGTTTATCATCAATTTTGCCTTGACCATATTGCCCAAGCACGATGTACTTATGGAGCTTTTCCACCGGAAACGGTCTTAACGAATGAAAAACTTTTACCTTCTCATCTCTAACGCGGTCGGTTTCAAACTGAGACGGTGCTTCCATGGCGGTAAGGGCAAGCAGTTGCATTATGTGGTTTTGAAACATGTCTCTAATTACCCCTGCCTGTTCATAGTAACCCGCTCGATGTTCGACGCCTAAAGTCTCTGAGGCAGTGATATTGACATAGTCAATATATCTTCTATTCCAAATTGGCTCAAAAATAGCATTAGCAAAACGAAACATCAGTATGTTCTGAACTGTTTCTTTTGCCAGATAGTGATCTATTCGGAATATCTGGTGCTCTCTAAAATATTCTTGGACACCCTGATTCAGATCAATGGCAGTTTTAAGATCTCGCCCAAAGGGCTTTTCCACCACCAACCGTGACCACCCGTTACCGTTTTTTCTTTCTTTTCCAAGACCTGCCTGTCCAAGCATTTGAGCTAACGGTTTATAAAGAGAGGGGGGGATGGCAAGATAAAAAATCCTGTTTCCTCTGGTGTTATGTATTTGGTCCAGCTTTCTAAGAAATTCTGCCAGGCTCATAAAAGAAGTCAAATCCCCGTAATCAACCGATCGATAATTAAGAGCGGCAGCAAAAGCCGGCCATTTTGAAGCATCCATAGCACCGTTAACCAACAAGGCTTCTTTCATCTTATTCCTGAATTCCTGATCACTCAGCTTTGTTCGCCCACACCCGACAATACGAAAAGGATCAGGTAAACCGTCATTCAAATACAAATTGAAAAGGGCCGGAACCAGTTTTCTGGCAGTTAAATCACCGGTAGCTCCCACGATGACAATGGTGCTGGGATCACTGTGCTTGACTCCCAGGCAATCTTCGGGGCGAATTTTTAAATCCGGAGCTCTGGCCTCGATGACTTGGCCCATGAACCCGCTCTGATTTATTATTTTATCAGCCATAGATTTTACCTTAATCAAGTTAAATAGGACGCAGATTTTCGCAGATATACACAGATAATATTGTTATTTTGCAATTTAAGAATCTTGACAATCTGTGTTCATCTGTGTCCAAAAAAGGAAAGAACGAAATTCTAATCAGCAGAAACGACTGCATGCCCTCCGAACTCACGGCGAAGAGCTGCCACAACTCTGTCTGTAAAAGGATCTTTTTGTCGGGAACGAAAACGTCTTAATAAGGAAAGCGTGATAACCTGAGCCGGCACACCGGTTTCCAGGGCTTGCTGGATGGTCCATCGTCCTTCTCCTGAATCTTCTACGTATCCCTTGATATCGGAAAGTTTTTCATCTTTTCTAAAAGCCTCTTCCGCAAGTTCCAGTAACCATGAACGAACAACGCTACCCTGATTCCAGAGATGGGCAACATCAGCATAGTTTAAAGACTCGGCATATTCAGATGCCTCCAAAATTTCGAATCCTTCACCATAGGCCTGCATCATGCCGTATTCGATACCGTTGTGAACCATTTTAACAAAATGCCCGGCACCTGCGGCGCCACAGTAAAGATAACCTTCCTCCGGAGCCAGGGCTTTAAATATGGGTTCCAGTTGTTTGAACGTCTCTTGCTCTCCGCCAATCATCAGACAGTAACCGATTTGAAGCCCCCATATCCCTCCGCTGACACCGGCATCCATAAACCGGATGCCTTTTTCCTCAAGCAGCTTTGCCCTGCGGATATCGTCTTTATAATATGTATTACCCCCATCAATAACCATGTCATCCGGCGAAAGGAGATCCTTAAATTCAAGGATATGATCATCCACAGCCTGCCCGGCCGGAAGCATCATCCATACAATACGCGGAGAAGAAAGCTTTTCGGCTACCTCTGAAAGAGAATACGCCCCAATTGCGCCATCTTCAACCAGTTGATTTGTTTTTTCCGGTGAACGGTTATAAGCGATTACCTGATGGCCCCCCTTTAAAAGCCGTTTTGACATGTTCATTCCCATTCGACCCAGGCCGATCATAGCTAACTTCATTTTCGCACCTCCCTTAACCAAGTTCCCGCATCCATTTTTTTTAAAATTCGAGATTTTGCCATTTTTTAATGTGCTTAAAATAGTTTCCTATTCAGAAATGAGCAATTTTTTTGATGAGCAAGGCCGCACAAGGGTTTGTGTTGAGGCGTACATTTGGTACGCCGCAGGCGGAAACCCGCGGAGAACGCCGCTCATCGAAAAAAGGGCCATTTCCGGATGGAAACTACTTTCCGTTTAAAGACCAGTCATAATCCAGGTATTTAATCTTGATTTTTGATCTTTTTGCTTCCAATTCCTTTTTAAGGTCTTCTTTGGCGTATTTAATTAGAAAACCAATAACATCGTTGTCAAAATCTCTCGAGAACCATTTGAATATTTTACTAATATAAAGCATGTTGTCCTCAAGATAATTTCGCTGCGGGTTATTGATAAATGCCCACGCTGAATGGTCAAGCTGCCGGTCTAAAGTGTCTCCGCGATAAGGTTCGGAGATAAGTGGAGGGCAACTCAACGCCGCACAATTGATGGCAAAATGAACCCTTGGATCTTTGAATCGGGGCCGAAGTATTTTGTGCTCGATGTCATCCAGTGTGATAACATCACCGTCAATGCGACAAAT
>MAXL01000062.1 GCA_001751005.1 Desulfobacterales bacterium S5133MH16 | reverse complement strand
TTCAATACCCGGGCAGGCTTCACATCAAAGCAGGATCGGCTGCCCGACTTCTTTAAAAATTAACCATTGCCGCCCCACAATGTAACCTTTGATGTCAAAGACCAAGATCTTGACCAGGTATTTAACTGGTAAGCAAACATTTAGGGAGGGAGGGAGAAGAGGTTCCGTTGATATTAACCCGCTCAACAAGATCTCTGGCAGATGCCAGGGCTTTATCTTCGAACCGGTAGGCAAGGGCGGATTCAAGCATATCAAGGGTGATTACCCTGCTTTGTTTTGCCAGAGCAGACAGAGCGGCCAGAGCCAGGTCATCGGATTTAATGTTCTGTGCTTTAAAGTCCGGCTGCTGCACCTCTGCATTACACCTCGGCAGATGGATCTCTTCCGCCCGGATGATCAGTGCGTTTTTATCAAGATGATCAAAAAGATGTTTCCCACGATCCACACCTTCCTGGCTGAGCGCCAAAATAACGTGGGGGGTTGATATTCCCGTATAACCGATCTCTTCCGGAGACAGAATCACTTCACTGATGCAAGGCCCTCTTAACACGGTAATGTCATACTCGTTTTTCTGCGTTATTTGAAGTCCTGCCGTAAGACCGGCCAGACATAAAATTTCTCCGGCGGTTATGATTCGCTGACCGGCACTCCCTAAAATAACCACCTCCCTTCTGCCGGAATCAGGGGCAACGAATTTTTTTTCAATTTTGGCCGGTGAAGGAAAAGGCTTTTGTTCGGCAGCCAATTTCCTGTAATGACGGCCATATTCTTTTCTGATGTTTTCAGGTATGGGATTTGTTATGTATGGAAGCTTGGCAAGAGAATCTTCGATGATTTTGGGCGTCATTTTGTTGCGTTTGGTATAACGTCCCGGACATATTCCCCAGATGTCGATGATTGAAAACCCCTCAAAGCGAATGGCATTTTCTATTTCTTCGTCCAAATCTTTTGCATAACTTGAACAGCGCCTGACATAAGCAGCTCCTGCCGAAGACATTACCCGGCAAACGTCCAACGGGCGTTCAAGTCTGTTCAGAAACCCGGACCCCACCTGAACTTCCGAAGGGGTTGTCGCTGAAAACTGGCCGCCGGTCATCCCGAAATTGAAATTGTTTAATATAAATAAAGTGATATCGAGATTGCGGCGACAGGCTGAAAGAATGTGGGCTCCGCCGATACCGAGACCGCCGTCTCCCATTGTAACGATTACGTTTAGTTCAGGCCGGGCCATTTTCAGACCGGCTGCATAGGTCAGGGCACGGCCGTGAAGTCCGTGCAAAGCGTGGGCATGAAAAAATGTATCAAAAAGACCGGAACACCCGATATCGGTAACAATAACAATCTGTTCTCCGCTCAAGCCCATATTCTGAAAGGCTTTGTCAAGGCCATGGGTAATCCTTTTATGGGAGCAACCGGCACAAAATACCGGCGGCCTGCTGATATTCAATAAGCTAGACATGGGCGATAACCTCCCTGATCCGTTTCGGGAGTATCAGCCCTCCATCCATTTGACCCAGAAAGTCCACCCTCTTATCCGGCAGGATGCGTTCTATCTCTCTTACATACTGGCCGAGGTTCATCTCCACCACCACAACACGTTTGACGTTTCCGGCTTTGTCCCTGATCAGGTCTTCTGGCACCGGCCACAGCGTTTTGAGAATTAAGAGCGACACAGGCCTGCCATATTTTTTTTGCTCTCTATATACATCCCGTGCAGCCCGGGCGGTAACCCCATAGGTTAAAAGCAGAGTGTCAGCGCCTTCCTCCGGATATGCTTCGTGAAAACTGAAGCCAGTCACCGTTGAAATAAGCTTGGTTTTGAGCCGTTCCTGGATTTCTGCAATTTTATTGGAATCTGTCGTGATATATCCGTCAGGACCGTGCGTCGAAGACGTCTGGCGTACCGGCACATTGCCTCCTATGGGCAGAAAGTAAGGTGTCAACCGTCCTGAAGAAGTCTCAAAGGGAACAAACGGTTTCCCGGAAGGGGGGACTGAGCGCCCTATAATTTTTGGTTTAGCAATTGCATGGATATCGATATTCTCCCGGGTCATGGCAATCTCTTTATTAGAAGCAATAAATACCGGGCACCTGAATTTTTCGGCAAGGTTAAAGGCCTGCATTGTCAAAAAATAGCAGTCGTTTACATCCACCGGAGCCAGTACAATTACCGGCAGCCCCCCACTGTTGCCCCAGCGTAAAAATTGAATATCACCGTCCGCACCGCGGGTGGCCGAACCCGTGGATGGGCCGAGTCTCTGAACATCTACAATGACAATGGGGATTTCGCTTCCAATGGCAAAGGAAATATTTTCGCTGTACAGGCTGATACCCGGTCCTGACGTTGCGGTCATAACCTTTAACCCCGCCATTGATGCGCCCAGACAGTAGCCGATTGAAGCAATTTCATCTTCACCCTGAAGACAAATGCCGCCCAAAGGCGGCAAAAGCTTGAGCATGGTATTAAATATTGTTGTGGCCGGAGTAATCGGATATCCGGCAAAAAAGCGGCATTCTGAAGCAACAGCCCCC
>MAXL01000061.1 GCA_001751005.1 Desulfobacterales bacterium S5133MH16 | reverse complement strand
TGGATGTTGCACACGTTCTGCGTCTTTTCTTTCGGCCCCACATCAAAGTTGGTATTGTTTTGAAACGGGAGGCTGATCAGGTCGGCCACCGGGTTCTGGGTTGCCTTGGCAAGGTCTTCCTCCTCGGATGCTGTTGCAACACCAAAGGTAATTAAGATCAAGCATGCGACCATCACTAACGGTGTTCGTGACATTTAAAATTGTTCCTCCTTCTTCTGAGCAATCGAATACTCCGAAAACCCATCCCGCCCTATTGGGCGGAATGGTTTCTCAGGCAATCGGTTTAATCTATTCACCCGCTCCCCAGCCTTGATCAAGGTTATCCCATTCAGGTACCTGCATGATGGCTTCACGCGGATCAAACGGAAGTTTCTTGGGGTCGAGGCGTGGTTTAGACGCTTTCACCGTTTCCGGCCGCGCATTCACGACATTCTTGAACGGGAAGTCACGATTCTGCCCTTTATTCGGATAGGCCTTTATCATCATCAGATGGCGGGTCTTCATGATACTGAACATCGTCTTGACCGGAAACAACTGAAGCATAAATGGATAAACTTCACGGGGGTCGTTGTAGAGGTCGTAGAACTCCGCACCGCTAAGTCCTGGTACCGCATTTCGCCAATCGCGTTTATAGCGACCTTTAACGGTTGCTGCAAGCTGGTCACCGGTGTAGATGAACACGTAGTCACGACGGCTGTGGGTGTCACCTTTCAGGAACAGTGCGGTCTGGTCGATCCCGTCGATGATCCGGTCGGTGGGGATATATTTCTTTGCATCGGCAAGATTGGCAAATGTGGTGAAAAGGTCGGTTTCATGAATGATGTCTCCGACAATCTGGCCTTTTTCGATGACGCCTGGCCAGCGCGCATGCGCAGTTACACGGACACCGCCTTCAAGGAAGTCACCTTTGCCGCCACGGTAAAGGGTCTCGACCATTCCCGTGGGGCCATGGTGGATCATGGGGCCATTGTCAGCCATCAGGATAACGAGGGTGTTTTCCTCGATGCCCAAGGTCTTCAGCTCTTCCATGAGCTCGCCAACGTATACATCAAAGCGCGCAATTGCTTCCTGTAACATCCCAGCAGACACCGTGATCTTCTCTGGGAAGCCCGTGAATGGCGTCATCTGCGGCCAGTAAGCAGCGTAGAACGGCTTCTTGGCCTCGACATTCTTTTTCATGAATTTTGAGAGCCGTTTTTGGCATTCACCATCCACGGCAATGTAGTCTTCAATATTGGGAGCAGTCCCCCACTCACTGACCGGACCACCCTTTACACCCTCGAGCGCAAAGACATAGCCCGTGGGCTTCCAGCCTTTGTCGATATCGTAGGGATCGTTAGGAATAATATTATCGTTCAGGCTACCCGGTCGGATTGCTCCCATTCGTTCGAACTCGGGGGGATACATGCTGGGCACCTGGTTGTACGGCGTCCATAATGCTTCGTCGAAGCCCTGCTTATTCAGGTAACTCGATTCGACATCGCCCATGTGTGACTTGCCGTAAAATGCTGTAGCGTATCCGGCTTTGCTCAGGACCTCGCCCATGGTGACTTCATCCGCAGCCAGGCCACCGTACTCATAAGGAAAGCCGACGTTGTACATGCCATTGCGCACAGCATGTCGACCGGTCATCACCGCCGCACGGCTCGGGGTGCAGGAAGGTTCCGTGTACATCCGCGCGAAGTAGATGCCCTCTGCGGAGAACTTATTGATGTTCGGTGTTTCCCAACCGCGTGCCTTCTGGATTTGCGGGACACCGACCTCACCGACAGCGGTGTCGTCCCACATGATGTGGATGATATTGGGCGGAGTTCCGTGCTTCTTGCGCATTTTCGCCAGTTTCTTGTCAAGTTCTTTGTCCTCAGCAGCCCATTTTTTTCCATGTTGGGCCTCCAAGACATAATACTCGGCGTCATGAATGATTTCCGCTGTTTTTTTTGCCAATACGTTTCCGGTAAAAGCTAATGCCAGAACAGGAATCACAGTTAATGTAAATAAAAATCTCAATTTGCTCATTTGGTACCTCCTTTTCCTTACTTTTTTAATTCCAACGGATGATTAAGATTTATTACGGATTAATTAATTCAACATATTCCTCTTGCACGTTTAACAGCATCCCTCCCTTCTTCTTGAGTACCCCCATTGACCCGTATTTCATGGGTCCGGCCCAGCCATTTCATTGCGCCAAGCAGTGCACTGAAATGATCCGACCGAAAATAGTCATTCAGAAAGGACCGTTGCTCCCATTGTTGTTCGAGTGTAATGATGTTCTCGTTATCTTTATCCTGAGAAAGTTGGCTGCTTTTACAACCGCTTTCCAAACGGGTCTGATCGGTTATCGACCGGCACGCAGACAAAAGCTCGTTGCGCTTACTCGAACGGGCATTTACCGATATCGTCAGAATAACCATTGGCCAGGCCTTTTTTGCGTTTGAAATTGTACTTGGGAGACTAAAACATTCACACAGTTCAACCTAAATTGAGCGTTTCAAATCTTTTAAATTTTGAAACGCTCGATTTAGATTCAAGAAATAAATAGATAATTAGCAAAATCAGTGCCAAAATGCGGAAGTTATGAGAAAGGCAGTATAACATACTATATTTAAAGCGGAAATGAGCTCAGAAAGGATCGAATTAAGAGAAAGTAGAGAAGCGTAAATATTGTCATATATAACAAGCTTGTCAAATGTGACGGTTAAATATGGCAATTATCAAGTTTTGTAAGGAGGGCGATGTATTCCATGTTTGCGCATACGACCACGAAGTGTACTGGGATTTATATCCAGTAGCGCTGCAGCACCATCTTCTCCGTGAATTTTCCAGTTGGTTTTCCTGAGCGCCAGCAATATATGTTCCCGCTCTATCTCTTCAAGACTTTTTATGGGAAGGTCGGGGGACTCTGCATCCTCAGGCCGGTGCGCATCCAGAACATCTTCGAGTTGCAGCGTGTCCCCTTGAGTATTTATTACCGCGCGTTCTATCACATTTTCAAGTTCCCTGACATTGCCGAGCCAGGAATAATTCTGTAGTTTGGTGAAAATATGAGTGGGAACGGATGTGATCCGTTTTCCAAGTTTTTTTCCAAAATTTTTAATTAGATAATTGACAAGCAAAACGATGTCTTCATTTCTTTCTCTAAGGGGCGGAACGGAAATAGTAAAAACGCTTAACCGGTACCAGAGGTCCATACGAAAATGTTTTTTGCGAACATCCTCTTCAAGATTTCGGTTGGTAGCAGCAATAACGCGAACATCGGTACGAAGCGTCTGGGAGCTGCCCAGACGT
>MAXL01000060.1 GCA_001751005.1 Desulfobacterales bacterium S5133MH16 | reverse complement strand
TAAATACAATTGAAGCAATCGCCAACATCAAACATTCCGGTGATTCTATGATCGCAAGCATGCTGGCTGAAATCAACCGGACACTGACGGAACAACACAAGTCAGCCATTGAAAATTACAGAACTTCGACTTCTACACGCCACTCTCTCTTGAATAAAATGAGGCCTATGTGGCGAAAACTCCAAAAAACCATCACAGATGTCGGCAAGTCGATAACAGCTTTAAACAAACGTGCAAAACGAATCGACAAATACATGGATAATTACGAACAGATACGGGCACAAACTGATAAAGCTGTTAGAATGCTTTCATCATCTTCCATGACCCGGTTTTTTATCTCCGGTATTGTTCTCTGCATCGCTTTCGGAGGAGCAATCATCAACTTCAATCTTATTGCTCTGCCCATGTCCGAAATGGTGGGAGGCGGAAGCTATATCGGACCCTATAAAACATCCGACGTTGCAGGCCTGGTAATTATCCTGGTGGAGCTTAGCATGGGGCTTTTCCTTATGGAATCTTTGCGCATTACACGTCTTTTTCCTATTATCGGCAGTATGGATGATAAAATGCGCATTCGCATGATCTATATAACCTTAACGCTGCTCACAGTCCTTGCCGGAGTAGAATCAGCCCTTGCCTTTATGCGAGACCGGATTGCTGCTGATATGGAAGCCTTAAGACAAACCCTGGCCGGGGTTGACGAAATGGCCAGAGCATCCAGCAATATACCTACCATCGGGCAGATGATTATGGGGTTCGTCCTTCCCTTCGCTCTCACCTTCGTTGCTATACCGCTTGAATCATTCATATCGTCTTCACGAATGGTAATAGGAATCGTCACTGCCGGAATTCTCAGAGCGATCGCTTTCACTCTCAGGCTTATCGGCAATACAGGACTTTATCTGGGCAAATTTATTATAAGCATTTATGACCTTGCTATTTTTCCGACAATCTGGCTCGAAGGTATTTTCGTCAGTAAACAAAGCTCTTCAAAGAAAACAACTAAAGAATCATCAAAAAGAATATTTTTTAAAAAAACAAAAAAACCGGCAACAAACCAAGAAAATAAGCAAGAAAATAAGCAAGAAAATAAGAATGATAAACTGAATGAAAAAAAGGAACAGTCGGAATGAAAAAAACTGTCGTTTTCATAATAGCCTTTGCAGTTATACTTACAGGATGTGCGGACACTAAAAAGCAATCAAAGGGTGTTTACATGCTTCTTGACACTTCCGGTACTTATGCCCTTGAGCTTAAAAAAGCTCAATCTATTTTAAACTATCTTTTAGGTACACTCCAGCCGATGGACACCCTGGCCGTGGCCCGTATTGATACCGGAAGCTTCAGTGAAAAAGACATCATAGCAAAAGTTACTTTCTATCAGAGGCCTTCTGTTGCCAACAACCAGAAACGGGCATTTAAAAAGAAAATCGATAAATTCACCTCAGAAGTCAAGAGTTCCAAATATACAGATATTTCAGGCGGGCTTTACCAGGCTATTGAGTACCTGAACAAAGCCGATCCTGGTAAAAAATACATACTGATTTTCTCGGATCTTAAGGAAGAATTAAAAAAAGGGCTCGTTAGAGATGTTCCGTTTCAGCTTGCCGGATTTAACGTAATCGCCCTTAATGTTAACAAATTGAGAGCAGATATAAGTGATCCGAAAATATATTCAAAGCGGGTTGAGCAATGGGGTAAAAAAATCGAAAGCTGCAACGGTCAATGGCGTGTGGTCAATGACCTGGAGCGGCTTGATAACATTTTTTCAGAATAAGGGCTCGATCAAAATTGCCGTCATCCGGCCAACATCCCTAATGAGACTTATATCTACCGATGCTTTTCTCTGTCATATCTTTTAATATAAGATTCGGATTGGCTGACGATGGCATGAACAACTGGACCTATCGAAAACATGCCATAGCCGGATTGTTTCAGGAATATCCCGCTGACTTTATTTGTGTGCAGGAACTGAACGATTTCCAGATTGAATTCCTGCGCAAATTATTGCCGGAATACTATTATATCGGGGTTCACAAACCTGCCCCTGACTTCTGGCAAAATAATGTTATCTTTTATCGAAATACCATTGAATGCCTGGACAAGCAGCACTTTTTCTTAAGTGAAACCCCTTCTCAACCAAGCAGATCCTGGGGAAGCCGATGGCCCCGCCAATGTACCATCGGGCGATATAAGGTAGCTTCAAGTGAGTTCATATGCATCAATACACACTTTGACTTTGAAGAGCCCGCCCAATACAAAAGTGCCCAATTGATCTGGCATGAAATTACCACCCACTTTCAGGGTATCCCTGCTATTCTAATGGGCGACTTCAACGCAGAACCTGACAGCAAGACTTACAGGTGGCTCACCGGACAGTTCGACGAAGTAGCGAATACCCTTCCTGATTTCAAAGAAACATTTAAAAGTCCCTATCCGGGTACATGCCATCGATTCACCGGGAAACCGACAACAGGGCTGATCGACTGGATACTTTATCGGGGAGATCTCCGATTTAATAAGTGCCTTGTTATCGAAGACTCCTTTGACGGTATGTTTCCTTCCGACCATTTTCCTGTAATGGCATATTTTGATTTTTAATCAATCTCAACAAAATCTTTTTAAAATATTTTCCTTGACTCATTTAATATGTAGCTGTAATGTAGCTTTTAAATATAATATAAATTGTTGATATTTTCTTTTATAAATTATATAAATCAAAAGGCTTTTAAAGTTGCCTAAAGAAACCAAAGCAGAAAACAGCAAAAATACCGCCTTTAATATTGCGAACAGCAAAGTAAAATTCGAGATTTACGGCGAGGAGATGATTGAGAAAAAGGTCAAGTCGAGCGGAAACAGCGGCAGGGTATATCTCCCCCCCAACTGGGTTGGCCATAATGTTAAAATAATCAGGATTGATTAAATAAATTATATTTCCAAGAGGGACTTATCATTGGAAGACGCCCTTATCAGAAAATTAAAAGCTGACGATGCTGAAGATATTAGCAAAATTTACGCAGCCATTACACAAACACCTGTCAAGGATGATTTTATCCACATCATTGCAGAACAGGTTAATAGAAAAGAAGACGCCAGCTTTGTTGCAGAACTTGACGGCAGGGTTGTTGGATATATGATCAGCATTGTTATCTCAGGTGGCTTTGGAATCATGAAAAGCACCTGGATAGCAAATATGGGAGTCAATCCCAAATTCATGGGCCAGGGAATTGGTGAGAATCTGGCCAGTAGAATATTTGAATTTTCCAGTGAAAAAGGGATTAAATATATTTATACCTCGGTTCGCTGGGATTCCCCGGATCTTTTATCATTTTTTAAAACACTCGGTTTTGACCGAAGCAACTTTATAAATCTTAGAAAGATGCTTGAATAAAAACTTCAATCTTCAATTATAAATTTGCCTGTTCCTATTTCCTACTCAAGAATAAAAATAGACTCACGCCATATTCTTCGCCACAAGTTCACAGATATCTTGTGTCTTGATTTCCTCTTCTTTTTCCAGTTCTTTCATGCCGTCTTCAAGCATGGTTAAGCAGAACGGGCAAGCCACCGCAACATTATCCACCTTCTGATTGATGATTTCTTTTGCTCGCTCCTGATTGATTCTTTTACCAATGGTCTCCTCCATCCACATTCTTCCTCCACCGGCACCACAACAAAAACTTTCCTTACCATGTCGGGTGAGTTCTTTGAGTCCATCTTTTGATATGGACTTCAAAATCGATCTTGGT
>MAXL01000059.1 GCA_001751005.1 Desulfobacterales bacterium S5133MH16 | reverse complement strand
GAGTAAAAATGAGGGGTGTAAACAGCGAGGTGACAGGGGGTGGTTATTCAAGTATACAATGCACATGCTGAACTTATACCCTAATCGAGTCAAGGCTCGATTAGGAGTTATCCGTTGTCCGTTTTGGGTTAAGCGATGGAGAGCTGCCGAATTATGTCTTACTCATGGTGAGGTTATTGACATCGGGTTTTTCGGCCATTCTGTCTTCCATCTACTTAATTCTGTATTCTTCCAATTGAACTTTTTCGCTCAATTGGGGTTATAGAGAAGCCAATGCGTCTCCATGCGGGTTAAAACACATTGGAAATATATGGAACACCCACCAATGCTGTTTGTCTGCGTGCTGTATGTAGCAGGTAAATATATCTTTGGGTTTATTTTTTAAGGAATGATGCTTTTTTCGGACGATTAAAGCTGCTTACCGGGAAAAACATTTCCGGCAGTGAACTTGCGCATCTTATGCACGGGTCAGAGGCTGCAGGACATTGAGCCGTCCTTGATCACCGCAGTGTCCTCCAGTATTTTCTTTGAACTTCCATTACTTTTTTAAGTACGGAAAACCGCGAAATGTTGGTTTCTTTTATTTTGGTTAACTGTTTCCCGTTCAAGGACGGAATATCACAAAGCTCCTGCATCACTCGCAGGCCGCACTCCTGTATTCCCTTTATGCTGTATCCACCCTCCATAATGAACACGATGCGGCCCCCGCACACCGATTCGGCGATATCAAGCAGCAGGTGAGTTATCATGGCGTATCCTGCCGGCGTACCCTGCATTTCGGCCAGGCGGTCATGCTGGTATAGATCGAATCCGCAGGTCACTAAAATCATATCGGGCCGGTAGTCCAGCGCAACAGGTTTTAACAAAAAATAAATTATCCGGGCAAAGTCCCGGTCGCCATGGCCTCTTGGCAGGGGAACATTGACAGTGTAGCCTTCGCCGTTGCCACGGCCCACCTCACCGAGCTTACCGGTTCCCGGGTAACCGGGAAATTGGTGCCACGAGGTATAAAGAACTTCATCGGTGTCGTAAAAAGCGGCCTGGGTACCGTTACCATGATGAGCATCAATATCTATGATCATGACTCGTTTTGCCCCCCAATGATGGGTCAGATACCTGGCCCCCAAAGCGGTATTGTTGAACAGACAAAAACCCATGGCTTTGTCCGGCTCGGCATGGTGTCCCGGGGGCCGGACAAATGCAAAGCCGCGGTTGGCTTTTTCTTTATAGATTTCATCGATCAGGCTGAAAACACCGCCAACGGCTAATCGAGCGGTGTCATAAGATGTTTCGGTAGTTTGGGTGTCCAGATCAAAAGCGAACAGCGGTTTGCCGGCAGTCAATGCCACCTGTTCAATGTAGTCGGGGGTATGCACCCATGCCAGTTCTTCGGGTGACGCCAACCTCGGAATCACCTCCGACCATCGACCCGCGAGGGAGGGATCCTGCAACATGGTATGGATCGCTTTAATTCTTTTGGGATTCTCTAAATGGAAGATCCCATCCAGATGTTGCGTGTAGCGTTTGTCTTTTACCACGAGAACCTGATGCATTTTCTATTTCCTGTGTTTTCCGGGTTTGCCTTCCTCACCGCGGTGAAGCATCGACTTGGTTTCATCAGAGCCGAATTCCCGGATAAACTGGAAAAACTCTTGAGATTCCGGGATTTTTTTTCTATTTATGATCAGCTCCCTGACCGCTATGGCGGCAAATTCCGGAAAGGCACCTGACGAAAGGCACAGCTTCACAACTTCCAGGGCTGTTATTCTTGCAGCCTTTTTCTTTTTACTACCGGCCTTACGACACAAAATTTTAACCTGGTTTTTTATGATTGCTTTTATTTCTGTAATGGCATTTTCATTAAGGTCCCGGCAGTGGTTGGCCATGTCGATAACGGCTTTCACCAAATGCCCTTTTGGGTTTTTTAGACGATATTTGGAAAGTCCCTGGGACTGGAATCCGATACCGTCATAAAATTGTCTGGCCCCGATCTCTGAGTCCAGCAAGATGTCCCGGGCTCCAGCCGGTGCGATTTTCCACAGCAACCAAACCCCGGCGACTAAAAAGGTGCCGATGCCTTTGAAAATTTTTGGCCGGTAAGCCGATCGTTCGGCCGCTGCACCGCGCACTGTGGCGATATATGAGATTTCCAGGGTCTTATAAAAATAGCGTTCCTTTAAGGCCAGATAAACCAGCCCCTCAATTTTATTTTCTACCACGCAGGCAAACAGATTCTGTTCCGTTCCCCGGATCAGGCAATCTATCAGAAATCGTACCTGAAAAAATTCAAGATTAATGTCGGCCACCTGCAAAAGCGAGTCCATGCAGAAGGGAAAACTCACAAAACAGGCGGGGGTATCAAGATCCACCATGGACCGATAAAAAACGGTAGGGTTGATCTGATCATTGATCGTAGATGAGGTAATCTCAAGCGGAAGGTTATCCCGTTTAATAGTTTCGAGCCGGGCGATAATTCGGCGTTTTGATTCGGATGGATCCGGGGCACTTGAGGCAGATCGATCTTCAGTTGAATTAAAAGCGAACTCCGGTTTTATCTCATCTTTCTGCAATCGCGTAATGGCATAATCGATTTCATGAGTGACCATCAATCTGACGCCGGCTATACGTAATTCTCCGGCAGCGTCTTGTAAAGAAATATCCCTTCTCTTTTGCAGCAGTTTTTGCCGGGTAACCAGCTCACCGTACTTGATCAACAGCCGCTGCTCGATGGGGACCGTACCTTCCTGAAAAAAGATGAAACGCTTAATCGTGACGGGTATATTGTCAAACAACAGGTAGAAATCACCGTTATGGTCCGAAGCCTCAGCAGTGGGCAGGGTGTCAATAAGTCCCATTGCGAGCATTTCATCCAGGGTGTAACCGATTTCCGGGTCCCGCCTGGATATGGCATCGATAGCCTGCTTGATATGCTCGCGTTTAATCATATTTCACGGGTGCCAAATAATTGAATATTCACTTTTTAGGTTCCGGCTTACCCGAGTTGGGCGCCCGAAACTCAAAAGGTAGTTCGACCAAAAACGTGGTCTCTTTTCCCGGTTTGCTGGTAACCCGGATGGTGCCGCCCAGCTTATCAAGAATATTGCGGCATACGGAAAGCCCCAGTCCCATTCCGTCCGAGCTGGTGGTATAGAGGGGTTCGAAGATCTTATCAATGTTTTTATCGGATATGCCGGGACCATTGTCAACCACGGAAATTTGCAT
>MAXL01000058.1 GCA_001751005.1 Desulfobacterales bacterium S5133MH16 | reverse complement strand
GCTATAGTTCCCCTTTGGGATCTCAATACAATAATTCCCGGCGTTATCTGTAACGGCCTCGACCAAACCCTCATTTGTACCGGCCCGCCAGGCATTCACCGTGGCACGGGGATAGGGAACCGGGCTTGAATCGATTGGACTCCGATACCAGACCTTTCCCTGAATACAGGCGGATTCGACGTCTTCCGGAGGGCTATGCGTCTTTGTAGAAGCACATCCGAATATCAGGGCAAACCCAAAGATAAAAAGGACTACAATGAAAACGGACCGATCTTTCTTCATATTGTCACCTCGTTTTATTCAATACATTGGAAGATATTTGTACCCTAATTGAGCGTAAACAAAACGGGAAAAATATTTTATGTGTTTGATTTATTATGCATTTTAATTTTATGTGTTTGATTTATTATGCATTTTAGTGGATTCAGATGCATTTTCATAACTCTTTTATAAATGAGATATAAATTTATTCAAAAATCCCATTTTGTTTATGCTCACTTAGGGTTGTAATTATAGAGAGCGATAACTGCTACGGGCAATCATCTGAGGATAGGACAAAGATGACCCACGGCAAAAATAAAAAAACTTTTCCATCTCCACCGCAGAAGAGTTCATCGCCACCATCACTCAGCATATTCCTGAAAAAAGTTTTCAGCTTGTTCGTTATTACGGCTGGTATTCAAACCGGATGCGGGGAGAACGGCACAAACAGGAACTGGAACACACCTTCAATTTGCACCATTTCCCGGAGTATTCCTGTATCATGCATTACTGCCGAACCGAAGAAGATGTGGACCGCAAATCCGATCAGCTTTGCCGCTATTTCAAAATCATGATCGATGACGAAAGCAAGCGGCTAAAGAAATAAGGCTCATCTCTCTCAATCGCGCTCTTGACTCTCAGCTTGATTACCATCTGATTCCTTCTTGAAATAGAGCCAGACCAGGATGCCGATGAAAGTAAACACCCAGATGTTAAGAAATGTGTCGATTAAGTTCTTTAAGAACATCAAACTACCTCTGATTTAAGTGCTTTTAGCAGACAAACCGTTACCAGGAGCACGATAAAAACAAAGGGTAAAGCTGCAAGACCAATTATACTCTTCACAGCGTCGATACTATTCGACATGATCATAACCAGCCCAAGGGCTCCCAATATTACGCCCCATATAAGCTTCATCCTTGTGGGAGGGTTCGGGTCTCCACCAACTGCAAACATAGAAAGTACAAAAGAGGCGCTTACCACACTTGTCACCACAAAAAGAAAGGCTGCCAGGATCGTGGCAATAATGGTCGGGATACTCAGCGGCAACTTCCTTAGAACAAAAAACGTGGTGTCATTAATGTTTGTCTTCAATACCTCCAGAATCGGCGTATCGATCTTCAGCACTCCATAGAAACCAACGCTGCCAAAAACGCCGAACCAGAAGATAGAAAAAAACGTTGGCACCAGCATGACACCTAAAATGTACTCCCGTATGGTACGCCCCTTCGATATACGTGCAATGAAAACACCGACGAAAGGAGCCCAGGCAAACCACCAGACCATAAAGGTGAGTGTCCAGGATTGAAACCAACTGGTGACCTTTTCATCGAAAAAGGTATAAGCTTGAAAACCATGAGGAACCACCCGGGAAAAGTAGTCGCCAATTGATCCGGTAATTGCGCTCATTATATAGTAGGTAGGGCCGGTCAGCAGAACGAAGATCACAAGTCCGCCCGCGATGGCCATAGCCGTGTTGGAAAGCGTTGCCATGCCTTTGCTCAGATCCACCATCAGGGGAAGAATGTAAGAGAGACAGAGCACTGTGAAGATCACCGCTACGAGCCATAGACCGGAATTATGCAGGCCGAGAAGTGACTCAACGCCACTTTGAATCTGAAATACCCCCATTGCGACGGACCCGCCGATTCCTATGGCTATAGCATAGATAGCCAACAGGTCACTTAACCAGCCGACACTCCTTGTCCAGGTCCGCAGGCCAAAAACCGCTTTCATAGGAGAGCTTACCAGGATTGGATAGCCTTTGCGAAAGCTGAAATAGGCCATGACAAGACCCGTGACCGCATAGATGGCCCAGGCGTGAAGGCCCCAGTGAAAGTTGGTAATAAAGAGCGCATGTTCCGCTGCATGAAAATTGTCGGTATAGTCACGAATAACTTTAAAGTGGGAAAGGGGCTCAGCTGTGCCCCAAAAAAGCAGCCCCACGCCCATTCCGGCTGCAAAAAGCATGGTCAGCCAGCTAACCGTGGAAAACTCAGGCTCATCATCGTCCTTACCAAGTTTGATCTTGCCATATGGAGAAATGGCGAGCCAGATACACAAGATCAAAAGCAGGCTCACAGAGAGCATGATAAACCAGCCACGGCTGGTGAACATGATGCCCGTCATTGATGAGGAGAACTGGGCAAGCCCCGCTGTGTCAATGATACCCCAAATAGCGACAAGGCCGGTTAAAGTAAGTGCTATGAGCATCAATGGATTTTTGAACACAATCCTCCCCTTTCTGTTACATAAAAAAGATTTTCATTAAGGGTTCGCGTAAAAATAACCTCACATTTTTGCGTGAGCCCTTACCCCTCTACCGCATTCTTGAAAAAGCTCTATCGTCATCAATAGGACGATATATCTCAATGATCCCGGGATCAGTGGAATCCGAGTAATACCGGAAATCCTGATAGTAATCCCCATAGTTCTCTTTTGCGGAAGCAACGCCCCCCTTGATGTCAATGCCATGAATGACCAGAAGTTCATCGGGGACGACTGCAAGACTTCCATTATTGCATGATGCTTGCAGGAGATTCATTCCGGATGGGGCCCATAATCCGGATTTTCAGTGTTCCAGAAGTACCCGGTCAAACAGAATTCCGGGAAGACAACCATATTTATATCATATTTTTTAAATTCATCCACGGCATGGAGTATTTGCTGTTTATTCTTTTCAATGCTTGAAGCCGATCCCATTTGACTTTCGTCTTTCGGTGCAAAGTTTCGGATATTTGCGATGCCTATGGTAAGGCCGTCTTTTTTTGTTGAATACCATCTTTCAACTACATTGAAAGCAAACTCCCCCTTTTGGGCGATGGTATTTATACAGAGATCAAGATGACCCTCTACGTTATCGGATCCTTTTTCATTATATGCATTAAACGCTGTGCAACCGTTAATCAATAAAAGTAGTGCTACGATAAAAACACTTTTTGGTAAGTTCATGTGCATTCTTTTCAATCTTCGATCGGTCGCAGTTTATCCCGCATCAGTGTGCGGGGCCGGAATGACGAGAAACGGTGTTTTCTGACTCTTTACGGGACCATCAATTTTGAAGCATTAAAAAAATATAGAGGATTTAGACTTGTGAGTCAAGAGTTAAGGTAGGTATTTGCAGTAAGTAGGAATCAGGATTATATCAATCTATTGATCAAGGAGGATATGAGAGACATCAGTAAGGTCGTTGAGCTGGACAAAATTGACGGTCTCGTAAAAAGTCGTCATTCCGGTGAAAACCGGTTGCTGCTGACTTGTCTCACGACGCAATTCTGCCTCACATTTAAATTTGAGGCATCTCAATTGAAATTTGGTCAGTAAAAAGGTCAAACGGAGACTTGACCTCTTTACTTTTGTCATTTATCATTGATGCATATGACTAAGG
>MAXL01000057.1 GCA_001751005.1 Desulfobacterales bacterium S5133MH16 | reverse complement strand
GTTATTTTCGTTCACAAAAAGCGATTCTTAGGGGCTATGCCCGGTTTACGGTCAAAGGAGAATCGTATCCCGGAATTATTCCTGTAACGAATGCAATCACCGAAGGGAAAATTTACTTGAATGTGGATGAATTGTCATTGGAGCAGTTGGATACATTCGAAGGCGATTTGTATGAGCGGACTCGGATACGGGTAGAAACGGAAGAAAAAGAAATGCAGAATGCCGAAACTTATGTAATCAAGTCCAAGTATCTGGGGTATCTGTCTTTGAAAGGATGGGATGTGAAGAAATTTATTAAAAAAGATCTTGAGGTGTTTTTAATGACCTATTCGGGGTTTCCGAAAAACGTATGACCCATAGCAGGGTCAAAAATGGCGATGCTTTCCCCTAATGGCTGTTTATAAAGTTACAATTTTGCAATTTAAAAGCCCGATTTTTGCCAAAACATAAAATTACATTTTTGCAGTTTTTAGATCCATAATATAACAAAAATGTAATTCACCAATCTTTCCTCGATATCCATATAAACAGCCAACTATCTGTATAAACATATAATAACGAATTGTTTGATTTGGTGGCATGATTGTTGCTGTTATTTATCTTAAAGTGTTGTTACAAATATTGTAATTTTACTCTGATTAAATTGTTCTTTAATCGGCGCTTTAATAATTTTGGTTATATGTGTTTTTAAAATGCAAAAAAAAATCTTGAGACCGAATTCAAAGATTTATTCCGTTGAAATATAATGAATCTGAAAAAAGCAAAGACAGACCAAAGTCACAAGCTTGTCGCTGAAGAGCTGAGTGAAAATACCGAGCAGCTTGTCTCTAATTTATTAAAAGGAAAAGAACCCTCTTTTCTCGAGCAGCATTCTCGGGTTTTGGACAATTATTTCCGTGAAAGTTTTGAAATCAGCCGGGTGGGTCCCAGGATTACCCTGAGTAAGAATTTTTACGCGATTATTGCTTTGGGCGGTTATGGCAGACAGGAGCAGTGTATTTATTCCGATATTGATTTGCTTTTCCTTTTTGAAAAAAAGGTCCCGGAAGAGACTGAAGAGCTTATCCGCGAGATTGTCTATCCGTTATGGGACATGGGTCTTGATGTGGGGTATGCCACCCGATCGATTAAGGAATGCGTTAATCTCGCTTTAGAGGAGGTTGAAGTCTTAACATCTCTTTTGGATGCTCGTTTCATATGCGGCATGTCACCTTTATATTCAACCCTTATGGAAAAGCTTGGTCACAGAATCACGCCCAGACGATCGAATAAAATAATCGCCGCGCTCATAGAAAATAATCGCCAAAGGCACATGTATTTCGGAGATTCTGTCTATCTGCTTGAACCCAACCTCAAAGAAGGGCAGGGCGGGTTGAGAGATTATCACACCATGCTCTGGATTGCCCGTATCAAATCGAATTTCAGGCAGTTTAGAGATTTTGAGTATCACGGCTATCTGTCTCACGACGAGATTGAGTGCTTAAGGAAATCGTTACAGTTCATTTGGAATATCAGAAATCGTCTGCATCACATAACCGGTAGAAAATGTGATCAGCTATATTTCGAATACCAGGCGCCTTTGGCTGCCGCCCTGAAATTTAAAAAGGAAAACGGACAACAACCCGTAGAAAGATTCTTGAGCGAACTCCATGGACATATGGAATTCTTAAAACAGCAGCATCTAATATTTCTTTATGAGCTTGGATATGCATCAGGTTCAAAACGTAGAAGAAAGACAAAAAAATATACTACGGTTAAGGGCTTGAAAGTATCCGGAGAGGGAATGCTTAATTTTGTTTCCTCTGAAGTAATCTTAAAATCTCCGGGTCTTTTGATGGAAATATTTGAAGAAAGCGCTCGTTTAAAGATCCCGTTGAGTATTGAGGCCAAAAGGTTGGCCAGAGAATTTAAATATCTTATTGATGATGATTTTATATCTTCGTTAGAGAATGTTCAATCGTTTGACCGCATCTTGGCTGCGCCGACCCCAACATTCAATGTGTTGAATGAAATGTTAAATACCGGCTTGTTAACACAGTATATTCCTGAATTTAAAGACATTGAGAATCGCATTCAGTATGACGAGTATCATCTCTATCCGGTGGACCGGCATTCCCTGCGGGCGGTTCAAATTCTAAAATCATTCGGCGCCAAAGAAGGCGCCTCCAAAGCCCAGTTATGTGGTGATCTTTACAAAGAACTCAAAAACCGGAGACTGTTGTTATGGGCAGCCCTGTTCCATGATATCGGCAAAGGCGTCCCGGGTGAGAGCCATTCCAAAACCGGGGCAAAGATTGTTCGCAGGGCGTTGCCCAAAAGAGGCTTTACAGACAAGGATGTGGAAACGGTTTCCTTTTTGGTCGAGGAACACCTTATGCTGTTTAAAACCGCAACCCGAAGGGATCTGTATGATGAGGAAACAGCCATTTTTTGCGCCAGAAAAATAAAAGACGTCAGGAATCTGAAAATGCTGTACCTCTTGACTGTAGCCGATGCCATGGCCACCGGTCCTAAAGCCTGGAATGAATGGACCGCGGCACTTTTGAAAGATCTTTTTTTTAAAGCACTGAATATTCTGGAACACGGAGAACTTGCAACCCGTGAGGCCGTCAAAGGTGTTGAGGAAAAGAAAAAAAAGGTTCTATCGTCGGTATTCGAGATACACCCCAAACAGGAATTAGAAACGTTATTTAACTTCATGTCGCCGCGATACCTTCTTTATACACC
>MAXL01000056.1 GCA_001751005.1 Desulfobacterales bacterium S5133MH16 | reverse complement strand
GTATTTCTACAAAATCCAAGATAAAACTGCTGTTCCAATGATTATCGAAACAATTCCCAAAAACCTGTGAGTTTGATCTGATACTGAGTTTAAATACCAGTTCGTCATTTCATCATATAAGTTTTTAGGAATAAAAAATACAATCCCTCCTTTAATGATACCCATGGCACCCAGTATTCTTAGAAACCATGAATGAAGACTCCATGATGAAGAAATTAACAGCAGAACACCTATTATGACTGGGAAGACCGAGAGAACTTTTCGATCAATCTTGTTAAACAAACGTTTCATCACGTTTTTGGATTCGGTTGTATAAATAATACTCAAAGAACCCGCTGTAATCCACAAAAAGCTAATTGCATAAAGAAACCATTTCATGTCCGATATCCTTTTCTTATATGAGTTGAAAATTTATACTGGAAAGTCAATAAACAGTAAATTGAAGCACATACTCCTTATTTTAACAGCATTTGTCAAGGATTTCCCTGTCACAACACGTAAACTTATTTAATACACCAGAACTTATTGACAATGTGTACGAGATGTGTATAATGTGCATTAAATCCATACGGGGGGCTGTTATGAGAACCAATATCGTAATTGATGACGACCTGTTGAATGAAGCCTTTTCAGTGAGCAATGCCAGAACCAAAAAAGATTTGATTCATGAGGCTCTTACAGAATTTGTCCGGATTAAAAAACGAAAGGATATGACTGAATTAGCTGGTTCCATCGAGTTCTACAAAAATTATGACCATAAGAAGATGAGGAAACTAAGAGGATGATTTTGGTTGATACATCGGTTTGGATCGATATTTTTAAGGACAAAACCGGGAGCGTTGCAACAGCCTTTCAAGAAAGGATTGGCTCAGAAAATTATGTTCTTAGTAGATTTAATCAATTGGAACTTCTCCAGGGTGCAACAGATCAGAAAGAATGGGAGTTGCTCGAGGATTACCTGTCGACACAATACTACCTCGAAGCCACCAAACATACTTGGCCGGAAGCCGCAAGGATTTATTTTGAACTCAGTCGAAGTGGAGTTACTATCAACAGCCCGGTGGATTGCTGCATAGCGCAGATCGCACTGGAGTATGGTGCTTTCCTCTTGCACAGCGATAAGGATTTTGAAAGAATAGCTAAGATTCGACCAATAGAACAGGAGCGATTCGATTTGTTTCAAAGAACCAGACGGTAACTTGGAAACAATACTTAAATGGCTTCCGGTGGTGTATTGAAATATGTTTAAATTTATCCATGCAGCCGATATTCATCTGGACAGCCCTTTGCACAAGCTCGACTATTATGATGGGGCTCCTGTAGATGAAATTCGCCAGGCAACCCGGCGGGCTTTCAATAATCTGGTTCAAACTGCCATTGCCGAAGAGGTTAATTTCATCCTTATCGCCGGGGACCTCTATGACGGGGATTGGAAAGATTACAACACCGGGCTTTATCTGGTGTCCCAGACGATCAGACTGCGCGATGCCGGCATTCCCGTTTACATGGTTGCCGGAAATCACGATGCAGCCAGTAACATAACCAAAACTCTACGGCTTCCGGAAAATGTTCATTTGTTTCCGTCAAACCAACCCGCAACGCATACCATGGACAGCCTGAATGTTGCGATTCATGGCCAGAGCTTTGCAACGCCGGCCGTAAAAAAAGATCTATCACTTCTCTATCCCACACCGCTGCCCGGTTATTTTAATACGGGGTTATTACACACCTGTGCCTCAGGCCGTGAAGGCCACGAGCCATATGCCCCGTGCACAGTGGAAGGATTGCGATCAAAAGGATATGATTACTGGGCATTAGGGCACGTTCATCAGCATGAGGTTCTTTGGGATGACCCGTGGATTATATTTCCCGGAAATATTCAAGGGCGTCATATTCGAGAAACAGGCCCCAAAGGCTGTGTGCTCGTTACGGTTGATGACAGGGGGCGGCCAAAAATAGAGTTCAAACCCCTGGATGTTATCCGGTGGGTGATCGTCACCGTGGATTCAAACGGCGCTGAAAGCGGCTACACGGTTATTGATCGTTTTTGCAGTCGCCTTGAAACCATATTGGATGAAAATGAGGGCAGGCCTCTGGCTGCCCGTGTTTTAATTCAGGGTGAAACGCCGGCTCACAGTGAACTCCTTGCCAATGTTGACCGATGGGGTAATGAGATTCGGGCAGCGGCTTTAGATACCAGCGGCCATAAGGTTTGGATTGAAAAGATAAAATTTCATACCCGGCTGCCTGTATCTGAAAAAGATCTTCAGATAAGTGACGGGGCCATGGGGGAGCTTGTAAGGTTATTTGACGAATTAACCGGCAAACCGGAGTTATTGCGTGAGTTATCGGAGGAGCTGATTGATCTTGAGAAAAAAATTCCCAAAGAACTCAAACAGGGTCCTGACGGGATCCGGTTTGATGATATGGATTGGATAAAAAGTCTGTTAGCGCACGTGCGGCCCATGCTCATTCAGAGGCTGATCCGAAAAGAGGGTTTCGAATGAAAATTCTCGAGATGAGGCTTATTGCCTATGGACCGTTTACCGATAAGGTTATTGATTTAAGCGGCGGCAATCAAGGCTTTCATGTTATTTATGGTCCCAATGAGGCGGGCAAAAGCTCCGCCTTGCGGGCATTGCGAAACCTGCTTTACGGTATCCCCGAACGTTCTACAGATGACTTCCTTCACCCGTACGCCAAAATGCGAATCGGAGCAGCCATTCAATCCGGCAAGGGCGATGTGCTGGAATTTGTCCGGCGGAAAGGCAGGCGCAATACGCTTCGGTCCGGGGATGATAAAACGGTGATAGAAGAATCTTTGCTTAATCAATTTTTGAGCGGGGTTGACGCCGATCTCTTTGTTACCCTGTTCGGTATTGACCATGCCGATCTGGTGTACGGCGGCAAAGAGATTATCCGAGGCGGTGGAAGCATGGGGCAGCTTATTTTTGCTGCAGGATCTGGCGCCTCCAATCTTCGTAACGTTCAGGAACAACTCAAGTCCGAGGCGGATGGTCTTTTCAAGCCGTTGGCAAAGAATCCGCAAATTAATAAAGTGCTGAGCGAAATAAACAAGAATCGTAAAGATCTGCGCAATGCTCAGTTGCCCGGCCGGCAATGGGTCCTCCATGATCAGGCATTGCGTCAGGCTCTGGAGCGCAAGCAAACCGTGGAACAGG
>MAXL01000055.1 GCA_001751005.1 Desulfobacterales bacterium S5133MH16 | reverse complement strand
AAACATAACCGCCAGCCTCATTTTTAACCTGGCTGCGCTCGTTGAATTCACCTTTATAAACGCCAGGAGTTTCTTGAGTAAAATAGGAGGCTCGGCCTGTTTGATCGACGATTTTTAGATACGTCTTGCCTGCTATTTCATAAGCTGGATCGAAAATTTCTGAATAAGTGTGAGACCATCCAAAGCCTAAAACACCCGAAGAGTTGGATCTACTGTTATAGGTCGCTGCAAAGAAAAGATCCAGACTATGGGGGGAGGGAAAAACTATATCGGATCGAAATTCCACAGTGTTTCCGTTCAGAATCCGCACGGTTTCCCCTACCAGACCGCCGCTACCTTGATGTTCATCTGGAAATAGTCCGTAATCAACATCAACAGGCAGGGGAATCACCAGGACTTCTACAATGCCCGAAGCAGTTCCCCCGGGACCTGTGGCCGTAATGGTATAGGTTGTTGTCTCGGTTGGTGAAACTAAAACAGAATCGTTCACGTTAACACTACCCACACCTTGATCTATTTCGCAGGAATCTGAATTGGTTGAACTCCAAATCAGGGTGGAGGATTGTCTTGATATGATAGTTTCAGGATCGGCGCTTATGCTCACGGTGGGCGGATCAACTTCTTGTGTTACCTCAACGGTCAGATAACTCCCCGGGCTGCTGGCCAGTTCAATGGATATCGAGTTGCTTGAGGCGAGATTAACAGGGGCCTCAAGGAGATAAACCTGCTGGTTAAAATCATCCGTTCCAAGTATCTGCTCTCCATTGAGAAAAATTGCTGCGCTGCTTATGGCGTCAGTTATTCTGTTTTCCCCATTTAAAGCTCCGTTCCTGACCATGAGCATGCCCTCTCCAGGAGCCGCAGCAAACGTATCGGTATAGACATTGGGGGCACCTGTAGTTCGCTCATACTCTTTAGGCCCAAATACGGGTATTTCAACCGCAAAGGACGTACTAACAAATAAGCCCAGGAGTAAACACAATGTAACCCAAGCAGTCTTTTTCATGATTTATCTCCTTTAATCTTTATTTATTCCCAACTGGATTCCGTCTGAATGTAAATTATTCTTATGGTTCCTATCTTTCTAAGCAACCTCAGCAACACTTGTGCCAAAATTTTTATTTTTTTAATAAAGGCGGAATTTAAAAAGGATTTGATTTATTATGAAGAGAAGATAACACATTAATTTCATGAGCATTTAAGGCAATCACGAAAAAACAGATCCATAATAAGAAAATCAAGAATTAGCTCAGGTGAAAAGATTTTATGGAAGAAGAAAGAATATAAAAATGCCCTAAAAAATGTGCATCAATGCACCGGTTCCTGTGCATGCTATATTGGATGGAAACTGTGACATTCATTCAGGAAGTATTTAACGAACTGGCTTATGCACGTGAATTGTAAAATGTGTCAAGGTTGGACAGACCAGATGGTTCCGATGTTTTGGAAACTAAAGGGGGTCAGATAAATCGTTTGCCCCTGTCTAAATTCCGGTACTGAACCGCTTCGGAAATGTGATCCACCCCGATATGGGATTCGCCGTCAAGATCTGCAATGGTTCGGGCGATTTTTAATATCCGGTTGTAGGCGCGGGCGGATAGGCCCAGTTTGTCAATGGCCGATTCAAGAATATTGCATGAGGCGTCGTCGATTTTACAATGTTTTTTAATATGCCGGCTGAGCATCTGAGCATTGCTGTAAAATTTTGTTCTTTTAAATCGTTGGGACTGGAGTTCTCGTGCTGCAGTAACGCGGGCTCTGATTTTCTCCGAGGATTCTGCATCGGCTTCCCCTCTCAGGTCTTTATAGGGAACTGCCGGAACTTCGACGTGAATATCGATTCGGTCCATCAAGGGGCCGGATATTTTTGAACGAAAGCGGTGAATCTGCGGATAGGTGCATCGGCATTCGTGTTTGGGGTCGGAAAAATATCCGCAAGGGCACGGGTTCATTGCAGCCACCATCATAAAACTTGAAGGGTAAGTTATGGTCAAAGCGGCCCGGGAAATGGTTACCTTGGTATCTTCCAGCGGCTGTCGGAGAACCTCTAATACATGTTTCTTAAATTCCGAAAGTTCGTCCAGAAACAGAACCCCATTATGCGCCATGCTTACTTCACCGGGTCTGGGGATATGGCCGCCCCCGATCAATCCCGCATCTGATATGGTGTGATGAGGCGATCTGAAAGGCCTTTTTGTGATCAGTGCCTGGTCTTTTTCAAGCATTCCGACGACGCTGAATATTTTCGTAGTTTCAATGGCTTCTTCAAATGTTAACGGGGGAAGTATGGTTGGGAGACGTTTTGCCAGCATGGTCTTTCCCGAGCCCGGGGGGCCGACCATAATTAGATTGTGACCCCCTGCAGCGGCAACTTCCAAAGATCGTTTCACATGTTCCTGGCCCTTGACCTCGGAAAAATCGACTTCAAAATCTTTGGCATCTTTAAATACGGCAGAAATATCGGTTTGTTCGGGTTTTATTTGAGTAAATCCACGAAAAAAATTTACCAACTGAGACAAGGTTTTTACCGGTAGAACCGTGATATCCTCCACAACCGAAGCTTCGCGACCATTGTCATACGGTACGATGATTCCGGCATAATCGGCATGTTTCGCGGCCAGGGCCATGGGAAGAGAACCCTTGACAGGTTTAATACGACCGTCCAGAGACAGCTCACCCAAAACCAGGTATTTGGATATGATTTGTTGGGGAATGATTCGGGTTGCGGTAAGTATTCCCAAAGCGATGGGAAGATCAAAACCGGTTCCTTCCTTTTTAATATTGGCGGGCGCAAGATTAACCGTGATCCTGTCATCAGGAAATCTATACCCTGAATTATTAATGGCGGACTTGACTCGCTCCTTGCTTTCTTTTACAGAAGCTTCCGGAAGCCCGACCGTGGTAAACGTAGGGAGTCCTGATGTGATATCGACTTCCACTTCAACTAAAAACGCATCAATTCCAATAACAGCGCTGCTTAATACTTTTGCGAGCACGCCTCCTCCTTTCAGATGCCACTACCCTGACGTTACATAAACAACCGGGCTGGTATTTAAAAATTGGATCTGCAACACCCTCGACTTTTGCAACATTAGGGTCTATTTTAACAATTAAACGGGAAAGCTTTATTTATGGATGGAAACGGTGTTTACCTCAAAATTTTTAATTCATAACAGATATTCGAATTCAAAGCCAGGGTAGTCTCATGATCCTAAAAAATAAGCGTATAAAACTTGATGGCGTCGTAAAAAGTCCCATCTACGGCGTTGTAGTGTTTTTACAGACGCTCGGCATACTATATGTATAGCCTCGCCCCTGAAAAAACACTACGCCTTGTATATGAACCTTTTTACTTAGCCATCAGCGTTACTTTTTACGAGTTCGTCAAACTTGAGTTAAGATTATAAATAATTCTTGTAAAACATAACCAATAAAATATATTATATGAAAAATTCAGCTTGATTTTTGATGGTTCGTATTTATGTTATCTGGTCTAAATAAAATTTACACAGTTATTTAATAGACCATACTATAAATTTTAATTGTATAACACGTATCATTTTCATGCATTTTAAACAAAGAACCGTTGAAAAAGCGGTCAGTTGTTCAGGTGTTGGCGTTCATTCCGGGAAAAAAGTCAATCTGACCATTAAGCCTGCACCGAGCAATCATGGCATCAAGTTCATAAGGACGGACCTTCTTGACTGCCCGTGCATATCCGCCCATTTTAATATGGTTGTGGATACCAGCATGGCCACCGTCATAGGGTACGAAGGCTTTATTGTTTCAACCATAGAGCATCTTATGGCCAGTTTTGCCGGCCTGTCAATCGACAATGCCCTGGTAGAGGTCGATAGCTATGAGATGCCCATAATGGACGGCAGCGCCGGTCCCTTTACGTCCATGATAAGATCTGCAGGGATCCGGGAGCAGGCCGCGCCCCGGTATTTTTTCGTAGTTAAAAAACCCGTAGAGCTTAAAAAAGACGGCAAAATGGTTGGGGTATATCCCTGCTCGACTTACAGAATAACCTGTACCATTGAATACGATCATTCCCTGATCAAAAGGCAGTCCTATTCCGTCGATCTGTCGGACCAGGTTTTTGAACGTGAAATATGCAGGGCCAGAACCTTCGGTTTTCTGCATGAATATGAATATTTTAAGCGTTATGGCCTGGCCCGCGGAGTTTCTTTGGATAATGTTGTTGTCATTGATGACAAAGATGTGGTTAATGACGGCGGCCTGCGCTATAAGGACGAATTTGTAAGACATAAAATCCTCGACTGCATCGGAGATTTTTCACTTCTTGGTATGCCTATTTTAGGCCATGTGGTGGTCAGTAAATCCGGCCATGAATTCAACCACGCCTTTCTTAAGGAATTTTTTTCTCGAAAAGAATCATGGGAGACCTGCACAATCAACACTGAAAATGAGTTGCCCTCCTGTCAACCAAAATCACTTGCCATTTAACAAGGTATCCGCTATTAATTAATTTTATTGTCCTTTGTGGTTATTTGCAAAAATTTTGTTTCTTGATTTATTGCATTTAGACTTGTGCGCCCGTGCGTAACGGGTGTTTTTCATCTTAACAACTAAGGAACTAATTTATGGCCGTTTACCGTATTGATGTGAAATCATTTATAAATCGAAAAACAGGTGTCTGGCTCCTTGGCATAATCTTTTTTGTCCAGAATCTATGTTTTGCTCAGGATGCCAAATTGACAAACATAATTGTTAAAAATACGCGAGACGACCTTCTTGTTTACCTGAAGGTTGAAGATGCGTTTAGAGAAGAAATGAAAACGGCTATATTCAGTGGTGTTCCCACCACATTTTCATTTTTAATTAAGCTTTACAAGGTACGCAATCTATGGCTCGATAAAAAGATCGCCGATATAGTAACGACAAATACCATCAAATACAATAACCTGAAAGAAGAATTTGTTGTAACACGGTCATGGGATGGCGGCAGACCGCAGATTACGCATTCTTTCGCAGAGGCCCAGAAATTAATGGCTGTAATTGACAGCCTGAAAGTTGTCACTCTTAGCAAGCTTGAAAAAGGCGGGCATTATCAAATAAGGGCTGAGGCTGAGCTTAGCAAAGTAACCCTTCCTTTTTATCTGCACTATATTCTTTTTTTTGTTTCTCTATGGGACTTTGAAACCGACTTATATACCATAGATTTCATCTACTAGATCGACCAATGATCATGGCAAATAAAAGATACAAAAAACCGGCATCTTATATTTCGGAAGAAGAGCGCAACAGAAGAAAGCGCGAGGTCATTATTATTTTTGTCATCATTGCGGTGGTGGCCATACTGACTTTTGCCGAGAGCAGGATAATACATTTTGGAGCCGGCATCCCCGTTTCCAATACCATCCTGATGTTTATATTAATCAACATCAATTTGCTGTTGCTGATCCTGCTGATATTCCTTGTCTTCAGAAATTTGGTAAAGCTGCTTTATGACAGAAAACGCAAAGTAATGGGCGCAAAGCTCCGAACCAAACTTGTAGTAGCATTTATAACGCTGTCTCTTTTGCCGACCATTGTACTTTTTTTCTTTTCCATCAACTTTATTACAACCAGCATTGAATTCTGGTTTAACGTTCCGGTAGAAAAGGCCCTTGAAAATTCACTACAGGTGGGCCGGAGTTTATACTGGCATGCCGAAGAGAGCAGTCAGTTTTTTATGGAAAGAATATCATATCAGATAGAAACAAAAAAACTTTTGGATTCCGAAAAGAAAAGAGCCCTTTCCCATTACATTCAAATTGTCCAGCGGGAGTTTAATCTTCATGCCGTTGAACTTTATGACGCCAATGCAAGTCGCCTAACATTTTCCCTTTCTCCGGAATTGGAAGATATGCCCTTTGGAGTGGTCTCCGCCGATAATCTTTTAAGACAAATGCCGTTAAAAGGTGTCCGCTCAATCTCTGAAAGTAATCTTGCAGGGGAGCTCATCAGAACTATCGGAACCATCCCTTTTGGAGCAAAGCGTACCGATGCAGAGGCGTTTGTTGTGTTAACCAGACTGATGCCGCCGGACCTTTCCGAAAACATGGCGTCCATTTCAAGAGGGTTTGAAGAATACCAGCAGATAAAACTTCTTAAGAGACCGATTCAGGTGACTTACTATATCACCTTGTCCATCGTGGGGCTTCTGGTTGTATTTTGTGCGGTATGGTTTGGCTTCTACCTGGCGAAAACCATTACCATACCGATCATGGAACTGGCTGAAGGAACCCACAGAGTTGCGGAAGGAGATTTGAGTTTTAGTATCGGCCTGGTGGCCGACGATGAAATCGGGAGCCTTGTGAATTCATTTAACAAAATGACCAGAGATTTGCGGATCGGCAGGGAGCAACTGGAGCTTTCCGCTCGTCTGCTTCGAGAACAGAATGTCGAGATTGAAAAAAGACGGCAATATATGGAAATCGTACTTGAAAATGTTTCTGCCGGTGTAGTTACCCTTGACGCGGGAGGGTTCATTTCTACCATCAACAAATCGGCTGAAAAAATGTTGGACCTCAAGTCAGATGAAATCATCAACAAGAGTTATAAAAAACTTTTGGATGAACCGCTTCTGAATCTTGCCGAAGAGGTCATGGAGAATCTTAAAACCTCACGAAACCGTTCCGTGGAGTTGCCGTTAAAACTGACCGTCAGTGGAAGCCCTTTGAGTTTTTTGATGAATGTAACCGCCCTTGAAGACGATTCCGGTCAGCACATGGGGGTTGTAATGGTGTTTGATGATCTCACGGAACTTGAAAAGGCCCAGCGTATGGTCGCATGGCGTGAAGTGGCTCGCCGGATTGCGCATGAAGTAAAAAATCCGTTGACCCCCATATCCCTTTCCGCCCAGCGTCTGAAGCGAAAATATTCCGAGCAGATCAACCAGACGGTTTTTGATGAGTGCACACAAACAATTACTGACCACGTAGAACTGATTCGAAATCTTGTGGACGAATTTTCATCCTTTGCAAAATTTCCCACAGCAAACCCAAAGCCCTGCGATTTGCCGCCGATCATTGAAGAGACCCTGGCGCTCTATAAAGAGGGGCATAAAAATATTAATTTTGAATTCAATAAGATAGACGATATCCCCCTTCTTAACCTTGATCGTCAGCAGATCAAGCAGGCCATGATCAATCTCGTGGACAACGCCATCGCATCGATAAAGAATGACGGCGATATTTTGATTACCTTAATCCATGATCCGATTTTAAAGATCGTTCGGTTGGAAGTTTCAGACAATGGACCGGGTATTTCCGATGAAGACAAGACGCGTCTTTTTGAACCTTATTTTTCAACAAAAAAGGCCGGCATGGGGTTAGGGCTTACCATTGTAAGCGCCATTGTCTCTGATCATAACGGTATGATACGGGTGCAGGACAACCATCCCAGGGGTGCAAAATTTATTATAGAATTCCCGGCGTAAGGTAACCTTTACGTCAAGCTTTTCCCGAAGTCTCGAAACGAACCTAAGTTCAGGATAAGGAGTTACAGCATATGTTTCCTTCTATTTTGATTGTTGATGATGAACCTTCCATACTCCAGTCGTTAAGCGGTCTGCTTTCAGATGAAGGCTTTGAGGTTTTAACCGCTGCCAATGGATATGAAGCGTTGAAAATCGTAGATACCGAGTTCCCGGATCTTGTTTTGCTCGATATTTGGATGCCGGGTATTGACGGTATTGAAACCTTAAAGGAGATAAAAAAGGACAATCCGTATATTCAGGTCATCATTATCTCCGGACACGGGACAATAGAAACCGCCGTTAAGGCCACAAAACTGGGCGCATTCGACTTAATCGAAAAACCGCTTTCCATTGACAAAATCATTGTGGCAATTAATAATGCGTTACATTTCAGGAGATTGGAAGAAGAAAACAGATATCTGCGTAAAAAGACGTTAGAAAAACACTCAATAACCGGAAACAGTCCTCCCATTGCGGCCCTGAAAAAACAGATCGCTATTGCAGCCCCGACAGATGCATGGATACTGATTACCGGAGAAAACGGGACGGGAAAGGAACTGGTTGCTCGCACCATACATCAACTGAGTTCCCGTGTAGATTATCCGCTGGTTACTGTCCATTGTGCCGCGATTCCGGAAGAACTCATCGAAAGCGAACTGTTTGGCCAGGAAAAGGGCGCCCTTACGGATGCCACAACAAAAAAGATCGGGAAATTTGAACTGGCCAACAACGGAACTATTTTTTTGGATGAAATCGGTGATATGAGCTTAAAGACCCAGTCAAAGATTCTTCGAGTATTGCAAGAAAATCAGCTCCAGAGAGTCGGTGGAAGCAGAACCTTGACGGTAAATGTCCGGGTCATTGCATCCAGTAACAAAGATCTTGAAAAGGAGATTGAAAAAGGTGATTTCAGAGAAGATATTTACTACCGGCTGAACGTGATCCCCATAGAGGTCCCGTGTTTAAGGGATCGCCGTGAAGATATTCCTCTTCTGGTTGAAACATTTTTTGCTGAATGTGCGAAACAGGATGGAAGTGAAAAAAAGAGAATGAACCGGAAAGCCGTTGATAGGTTATGCAATTATTCCTGGCCGGGAAATGTCAGGGAGCTGAAGAACCTTATTGAACGGCTTGATATTATGGTGGAAAAGGATGTTATTGACGAATTCGATTTGCCCGCACCTTATAACCCGGGTCCTGCGGGAGGGATGGCGCCGGTTGAATCAGAGCTTTTTTTAAACCTTTGTTTGAAAGACGCCAAAAAAGCTTTTGAAAGAGAATTTATTAAAAGAAAACTTTTGCAACATAATAACAATATCAGTGACACGGCTGAAGCAATCGGGGTTGAGCGGGCTTATCTGGATAAGAGACTCAAGAGTCTGAAGGTTTCTTAAATGTGCTTTGCGACGGGCTGAATTATTCTTGAAAAGGCATGGGATTGAGGATTATCAGCGGCAGATTCAAAGGTAAAAAGCTGCACTCGGTTCGGGGTTTGACCATAAGACCGACCGCTGATCGATTGCGCGAATCCATCTTTAACATCCTTTTCCATCGAGTGCTTAACGCAATGGTTCTTGATCTATTTGCCGGGACCGGTGCCCTGGGTATGGAAGCGTTGAGCCGGGGTGCTGAATCGGCAGTATTTGTGGACAATAACCCGGGAGCATTATCTGTAATACAGCGGAACATCACATCGTGTTCTTTTGATAAACAGGCTCATATTATTAAATGGGACATAAAAAAGAACTTAAATTGTTTGAAATCGGCAGGCACGGCCTTTGATCTTGTGTTTATGGATCCTCCTTACAATCAGGGCATGGTAAAACCGGCATTGTTCAACCTTGAGCAGACCGGATCTCTGGAAAAAGGAGCCCGCATTGTGGTTGAGCACTCCCCTCTGGAGCCGATCCCGGACCCTGTTTTCATGTTTGAGATTGCGGACCAGAGAAAATACGGGAAAACACTTGTTTCATTCTTAACTCATATGGTATGAAAACCGATTGCCGAACCGCCGGTCTTCACCCAATAGAACTTTGATATTTCAGTAAAAAGTAAAAAGTTAAACGTGAAAAGTCTATTTGTTGTGTAGTATTACCTCTTAATGTACTAAACGTAGTCGTTTTACATTTCACGTTTCACTTTTTACGAATTTATCAACTTTGAATATTACTAATAAAAAGGACGAATAATAGATGGAAAGAATTGTCATATATCCGGGATCTTTCGATCCTGTCACAAACGGTCATATTGATATCGCTGAAAGAGGGCTCAAACTTTTTGATAAGATCATTGTGGCCATATTGCATAATCCGGTTAAAGAGTTTCTTTTTACCGTTGAAGAGCGGGTGGAAATGCTTGAATCGAGTTTTAAAGATCATCCGGATATTACAGTGGAAACTTTTGACGGTCTTCTTGTGGATTATGCGGCAAGTCGGAACTGTATTGCCATTTTACGTGGGATGCGCGCGGTGTCTGATTTTGAATATGAGTTTCAGCTTGCGCTTATGAACCGCAGGTTAAAAAGAGAGATTCAGACCGTTTTCCTGATGACCGGTTTGCGATGGATTTTTACCAGTTCATCAATAATAAAGGAAGCGGCACGGTTCGGCGGCGACATCACCAGTATAGTGCCGCCGCTGGTCAACAGGAAATTAAAAGAAAAGTTCGGTATTGCTTCTTGAGTGGTTTACCGTTTCTAATCTATCCCTGCTTTAGCATATAAATCAAAAAAATGATGGGTGGGGCCATAGCCCTGCCCAATGGATAGAGAATGTTCTATGGCGCCGGTAATATATTCCTTGGCAAGTGATACGGCTTCAAAGAACGTTTTGCCCAGTGCAATATTCGCCGCAATAGCCGAAGAAAAAGTGCAGCCCGTGCCATGGGTGTTTTTGGTTTTCACCCAATGACCATGTAGTTCTTTATATTCCTTTCCATCATATAGGACGTCCGTGGCACGGTCTTCTCTGAGGTGACCTCCCTTTACAACCACTTTTTTTGCATTGAGCTTTAAGATGTCACCGGCAGCGCTTTTCATATCATCTATGGTTCCTATCTTTTTGCCGATGAGCGCTTCGGCTTCATAAATGTTGGGGGTGATGACCTCAGACAGTGGAAAAAGGTTATCCACCAGGGCGTCCTGGGCATCTTGATTCAGCAAACGGTATCCGCTTTTGGAAATCATCACCGGATCGAGCACCACAGGGGGCGGATTAACGGCCTTTAGCGCTGTGGCGACGGCCTTGATCAGTTCAATGCTGGATACCATTCCTATTTTTACCACGTCGATTTTTATATCATCAAACAGACACGTAATTTGATCATGTACGATCCGGGGCGCCATCTCCTGAATGTCATACACTTTTTGAGTATTCTGGACGGTAACCGCCGTAACGGCACTCATGCCGAAAACGCCATGGGCCTGGAATGTTTTTAGATCGGCCTGGATTCCGGCACCGCCTGAAGAATCCGAACCTGCGATTGTCAGGGCTATTTTCATGACCCCCCTCCCGGCAAAAAGTCTGAACTACCTAGTGTCAGCATAAACACTATGCGGATCGAATTTTCAAGATAAATTCTTCATTAAAGCATAACTGAAAAGGTAACATGCCTGTGCTATAGTTACCATTGTTTTGTGCTTGACATAACTGTACCATAAAACTATCTTTTTTAGGAATAACAGTAAGAGAAAAAATCAAGAGATCAGGTTATTACAGTGAATCTAAGAGATATCGGTGAATTTGGTTTTATTAAAAGAATCAGCCAGGGGTGTTTAATTCGTCCTCAAAATATTATTAAAGCCATCGGCGATGATGCTGCTGCCTTTATTCCCACACCCCACGAAGTTATGCTTGTCACCACGGATTTGCTTGTTGAACGGATTCATTTTTTCAGAAATACGACTTCCGGATTTAACTTAGGCTATAAAGCCCTATCCGTGAACCTGAGTGATATTGCCGCAATGGGTGGAATGGCTCGTGAAGCATTCATCAGTATCGGCGTACCCGAAAACTGCTCTGTCGATTTTCTTGAAGATCTATATAACGGAATGAAAAGACTGGCTGCCGAATTCGGCCTTAATCTTCTGGGGGGTGACACGACCCGTTCAAAAACTGATTTAATCATAAATATCTCGGTGTTGGGATCTGCATTTGAAAAAGAAATATTGTACCGTAATACCGCTCAACCGGGCGATATAATTTGTTCAACCGGTTTTTTAGGAGACAGCCGGGCCGGATTGCACCTGATAACAAATGATATGGAATCGGATTCTAACGAATTCAAGGCGCTGCGTGACGCCCATATCATACCCAAACCCTATCTTTGGGAAGGTCGGTTTCTTGCACGACAGGGCGGCGTTCATGCAATGATTGATGTCAGCGACGGGCTCAGTTCCGATATTGCACACATCGCCGAGCAGAGCAACGTGGGTATCCGTCTGTATTCCGAAAAAATACCCGTCTCTGACCATCTGGAAAAGTTTTGTGCCCGGTTTGATTTTGATCCTGTTGAATATGCCCTCGCCGGTGGTGAAGATTATACCCTGTTGTGCACCATATCACCGGATAAGGTGGATCATATTGCGGCTAATTATCTGAAGAGGTTTCGGAACCCGCTTTATCAGATCGGCGAAATAACCGATTCAGGGAAAATGGAACTGGTTCTTTGGAACGGTCAGATCAGATCCTTTACGACCTCGGGTTGGGACCACTTTAAAACCGAATGACTTTTTACGAAAACATCAATTTTACTAGGCGTTTTGCAAAGGTCTCGATTATTTTACGGCTGAAACCAAACCTGCTTCAATAAATTCACGGTTCAATCGGGCAATATTGGATATGGAAATTTCCTTGGGGCATTCTGCTTCACATTCTCGTTCATTGCTGCAGTTGCCGAAACAAAGCTCATCCATTTTTCTGACCATCGCCAGTGCACGATTCGCGGCTTCAGGTTTTCCCTGGGGCAAAAGCGCCAGCTGAGAAATCTTGGCGCCTGTAAAAAGCATGGCAGACGCATTGGGACAGGCGGCAACACATGCGCCGCATCCGATACAGGCAGCGGCATCCATGGCCAGTTCAGCGATTTCCTGTGCGATGGGTATGCTGTTGGCATCCGGAGCGCCTCCGGTGTTTACGGAAATATACCCCCCGGCAAGAATGATCTGATCAAAGGCACTGCGATTCACCACAAGATCCTTTACGATGGGAAATGCTTTGGCACGCCACGGCTCTATTACAATGGTATCTCCGTTCGAAAAATGTCTCATATGAAGCTGGCAAAGGGTGGTCCCTTTTTCAGGGCCGTGGGAACGGCCGTTGATCACGGCGCCGCACATTCCGCAGATCCCTTCCCGGCAGTCATGATCGAATGCAATGGGATCTTTGCCGTCCAGAGTAAGCTGTTCGTTGACAACGTCGATCATTTCTAAAAAGGACATATCCGTTGAAATATCGGTCGCAGGATATGTTTCAAAACCGCCTTTCACATGGAGTCCTTTCTGTCGCCAGACTTTTAACGTTATGTTTATGCTTTTGGTCACTTGTAACTCCTTTGCGTTAATTCGACGTTTTCAAAGACAAGCGGTTCCTTATGGAGTTCGGGATCATTGTCATCCCCTTTATATTCCCAAGCGGCCACGTGGCAGAAATTCTCATCGTCACGCATGGCCTCATGCTCTTCAGTCTGGTATGCTTCGTTGAAATGACCGCCACAGGATTCTTTTCGTTCAAAGGCATCAATAACCAGCAGCTCTGCGAACTCGAGAAAATCCGCCACCCGGCCGGCCCGCTCCAGGCTCTGGTTAAAATCTTCCGACGAACCGGGAACCCTGGCATTTTTCCAGAACTCTTCTCGAAGTTCCTGAATAAGTTTTCTGGCTTTCAACAAACCGTCATCATTCCGTGACATGCCGCAGTATTCCCAGAGAATGTGACCCAGTTGACGATGAATATCATCCACAGTCCGTTTTCCGTTGATGGAAAGAAGCTTTCGGGTACGTTCGGTCATATAATGGGTCGCTTCCTTAAAAGCCGGGTGATCGGTTGTGATTTCCGGCCGGTCCGTGCCCGCAAGGTAACCGCCGATGGTATATGGAATAACGAAATAACCGTCCGCCAGACCTTGCATCAGTGCACTTGCGCCCAGACGGTTGGCGCCGTGGTCCGAAAAATTGGCTTCACCCATGACAAAAAGTCCGTCAAGATTGCTCATCAGGTTGTAATCGACCCACAGGCCTCCCATGACATAATGAGACGCAGGGTAGATCATCATGGGCGTTTCATACGGATTGGAAGCGGTTATTTTTTCATACATTTGGAAAAGATTACCGTATTTTTGTTGAATCACCTCTTTGCCGTCCCGTTTAATGGGATCGGCAAAGTCAAGATATACCGCAAAACCGGTTTCCCCCACGCCTTTGCCCATATCACACTGGGCCTTGGCATTGCGCGAAGCCACATCCCGGGGAACCAGGTTGCCGAAGCTCGGATATTTTTCTTCAAGGTAATAATCCCTCTCAGATTCAGGGATCTGGTTGGGCGGCCGCTTATCTCCGGGGGTTTTCGGCACCCAAACCCGACCGTCGTTACGCAAGCTTTCGCTCATCAATGTCAGTTTGGACTGATAGGTTCCGTGGACCGGGATACATGTGGGATGAATCTGGGTGTAACAGGGATTGGCAAAAAGCGCCCCTTTTTTATATGCCCTGAAGGTTGCGCTGACATTGGATGCCATGGCATTGGTGGAAAGATAAAAAACATTGGCATACCCGCCGGTACAGAGCACCACGGCATCGGCTGCATGACTTTCGATTTCTCCGGTGATAAGATTTCTGACAACAATGCCTCGTGTCTGTCCGTTGACAACCACGATGTCCAGCATTTCCCGGCGCGGGAACATACTGACCTGGCCGACCGCCACTTGGCGCATCAATGAGCTGTAAGCTCCTAAAAGAAGCTGCTGGCCGGTTTGGCCGCGAGCGTAAAATGTCCTGGACACCTGGGCGCCACCGAAGCTGCGGTTGGCCAGAAGGCCTCCGTATTCCCGTGCAAACGGTATGCCCTGGGCCACGCAATGGTCGATAATATTATTACTTACCTGGGCCAAACGATAGACATTGGCTTCTCTGGCTCTGAAATCGCCTCCTTTGATGGTGTCGTAAAAAAGACGCCAGATACTGTCACCGTCATTCGGGTAGTTTTTGGCGGCGTTGATCCCGCCCTGAGCCGCAATGCTGTGAGCACGCCGGGGGCTGTCCTGAATACAGAAGTTTTTTACGTAATAGCCGAGTTCTCCGAGGGATGCAGCGGCAGAACCGCCGGCAAGGCCGGTTCCCACAACAATAATAGTATATTTTCTTTTATTGGCAGGATTGACAAGTTTAAGTTCAAAACGGTGTTTATCCCATTTTTCCGCAAGGGGGCCCGAAGGTGTTTTTGCATGAAGCTGCATATTTAAGCTCCTTATATTAACAGGGAGATATAGACAGGAATAAAACCGAAGCCGATTCCCACAACCACGCTGAATACAATGCTCAATCCCCTGAGAAAGGGGGTATATTTCGGGTGATTGGCCCCAAGGGTCTGGAACGCGCTCCAGAGCCCATGGCTCACATGAATCGCTGCAATGATTACCGCAACCATATAAATGAATATATAGGCCGGGTTTGCAAATGCATTGGACACCAGTTGAAACGTGGTGGTTTGGGTTTTATCCACAAAATGAAAATTTAGCAGATGAAAAATAACAAACAGCAGCAGAATAAATCCGGTGTAGGGCATGGTTGCCGATCCCAGGGTCCGTCCGCCGGCACGTTTGTTCACCGAATATCTGATGGGCCGGGCTTTAAGGTTTTGATAAAAAAGAAGCGCACCGGTCATGATATGTATGACGGCAAAAAATAAAAGCCCTATTTCTGCCAGGGTTACAAGAGGTCCTAATGAATGGAGATGCTCCACATATGAGTTAAAGAAATCTTTACCGCCGTATATGGTCAGGTTGCCGACAAGATGTATGGTCAGAAAACAGCAGAAGCCCAGACCGGTAACCGCCATCATTAGCTTTTTCCCAACGGAAGTCCCAAGGGGGTTTGTAAGCCGGTTCATTTCTTCCTCCAATACAATGAACTTGTTATCAATTAATGATGAATTCTTAAACCGAACTCATCATAAAAACGAAAAATTTATTCCTTTTTATTTGGACTGTCAATATAATTCTCAAGCCACCATGCATCCCATTCTGTTTGCATAATACTGTTTGCAAGGGTTTGACCGGTTTTGGTTTTCAGACGCTTCAACGCATAGGGCAGCCACTTTTTGGGAGGTTCATAGCCGATGTCCGAAAGGGATTTTAAGTCCAGGATCAGCGCAAGCTGGTCCGCATCATGTGCAAGTTTTGACTCTATGGACCGGCATGCGTTAAATTCCTCAATAAGATCGCGAATTTTTGTACCAAAGGGCAAGTTTCTTATAATATCATTAACCGCCTTGTTTTCATCTGCAGCCACATATTTTTTCTGGACGTAGTTCAGGTCACCGGTTTTTGCCTCCGGGAGGTCGTGTACCAGGGACATGGCGATCAGTTTGAGAGCGTCAACATCCGGTTCTATTTGAGACATGACAAAAGCAATAAATGAAACGCTGAATGAATGCTCGGCCACAGACTCCTTTCCAGCTCCAAGAAAATGGTAACCGGATCGGGGAATATTTTTTAAAATATTTGCTTTGAACAAAAGATTTGCAATGTTTTTCATAGTACCTCCCTATCGCATCCAATTGAAGATTGATGGCTTCGTAAAAAGTCCAACTTCTGCGTTGCGCTGCATTCCTCGTCACTGCGACGTTCTATAAGTACGTCTCATTCCTCGGAATTTGCGCGCCTTGAATTTGGAGCTTTTTACTTTGCCATCAAAATCTGACTTTTTACGAGACCGTCAAGATTGAGGAATTCGAAAAAACTTTTTTTTT